>NZ_JBKFBO010000080.1:0-59841 GCF_053346215.1 Methylobacterium sp. A49B | reverse complement strand
TCGATCCCCACAGGCCCGCCCCCGAACGAGCGCGCGATCAGACCCAGGTACTTGCGGTCCATCACGTCGAGCCCCGCCCCGTCCACGTCGAGCAGTTGCAGCGCCCGGTCGGCGATCGCCCGCGTCACCGTCTCGGCCTCCGCCACGACCGCGAAGTCCCGCACCCGCCGCAGCAGGCGCCCCGCGATCCGCGGCGTGCCCCGCGCCCGCCGCGCGATCTCGTTGGCCCCCTCCGCCGACATCCCCAAGCCCAGAACCCGCGCGCCCCGCGCCACGATCTGCTCCAGCTCGTCGATCTCATAGAACTCCAGCCGGATCGGGATGCCGAACCGGTCGCGCAGCGGCGTGGTCAAGAGACCCGCCCGCGTCGTGGCGCCCACCAGCGTGAACTTGGGCAGCTCGATCTTGACCGAGCGCGCCGCCGGGCCCTCGCCGATGATCAGGTCGAGCTGGTAGTCCTCCATGGCCGGATAGAGGATCTCCTCCACCGCCGGGTTGAGCCGGTGGATCTCGTCGATGAACAGGACGTCGCGCTCCTCCAGGTTGGTCAGCTGCGCGGCCAGGTCCCCGGCCTTGGCGATCACCGGACCGGAGGTGGAGCGGAAGTTCACGCCCAGTTCGCGCGCCACGATCTGGGCCAGCGTGGTCTTGCCCAGGCCCGGCGGGCCGACAAACAGCACGTGGTCGAGCGCCTGCCCGGTCTTGCGCGCCGCCTCGATGAAGATCTGCATGTTCGCCCGCGCCGCCCGCTGACCGATGAACTCGGACAGGCTCAGCGGACGGACCGTCTGATCAACGTCATCCCGGCCCGCGCCCGTCCTCAGCGGGGCCGTCTGCGGCTGCCGGACCGTCTTCGTCGGCGTCGTCATTCAGGCCGCCACCTTCACCCGGTCGAGCGACGGCTCGAAGGGTTGGACCAGCACGCGGCGCCCGGTCAGGTCGTGCACGCTGACGCGCCACTCGGCCCAGTCGCTCCGGCTCGCCAGAGACTGCCGCACATCGGCCGCGACCTGCCGTGCCCGCTCGACCAAGCGCGATGATGCGCGAACCTCGCGACCCCGCGCATCAAACACGCATTCGAGACCGTTGGTACAGTGAAACCGGTAGCGTGCCATCCCTCGCTCCTCCGCGTCGATATGGGCGCGTCCCACTCTTCGTTCACTATATGTTCTCGTTTCGGCAGGATCCAGCCCCGGCGAAGCGCCGCAGGGCGGCTGGACCGCGCCAAAACGATCCTCCGGCGATCCGCAACGATCCGCAACCCGGCCTTGGGAGTTGGAGAACAGTTCGCAGCCGGTCTGAAGGTCCGGCTTCGAGGCGATCAGAGCGATGGAGCGTCGGACGGGTCATGGAATCGGTCGTGGAACGGATCTGGTCTCTTCGATGGATGATCGCCCTTCTGGTCGTGGGCACGCCCGTCGCGGCGGCCGCGCAGGGTGGGAGCCTCGTCGTCCAGGACACCAAGCTCCACACGCCGCCGGATTCGCACGAGCCCCAGCGCGCGCAGGTCGACCTGCGCAATCCAGGTCCCGATGCGGTGGTGCAGGTGACGCTCCTCTGCACGTTCACCGGTGCCGGCGGCTCGGTCCTCGACACGCAGACGACGTCGGTGCCGCGCGTTCCCGCCCGCGCCAGCGTGCGGGCGGAGGCGATCTATTATGGCTGGCCCCGGGCCAACGGCGCGGCATGCCGGCTCGCCGAGGGGCGTTAGAGCGCTTCCTGCCGAACCGGATACCGGTTCGGCGCAAGGGATCGCATCACAACGAGAACCGAGAGTTGTGACCGCCCTGCCCGCGGACACCGCGCGGGCGACGGACGCCCGAGGATCTGCGTTGAGTGCCGGCCCCGTGTGGCGCCGGAGGCCCGTTTCCGGCAGAAGGCCGTCACCAACCCTTTGAGAACGGCAGTCCCGCCCCACGTGACCGTTTCCGCCGCCAGCCCGAACGAGACCGCCCGTGCCTCCTGCCCGCGCACCGGCCCGGTCGCGCGCGCGGCGGGGGCGCCGGATCCGGCTGCCCGGCGCGGGGTCTGACCGTGAACGCCGCCGGAACCGACGACCTCCTGCAACGCGTCCGTGCGCTGGAAGCGGAGGCCGCCGAACTCCGCGACCGGGCTCAGCGGCAGCGGGCGATCCTCGACAGCACCACCCAGTTCGCCGTCATCGCGACGGACCGAGAGGGCCACGTCACCGACTGGAACACGGGCGCGGAGCGCATCCTCGGCTGGAGTGCAGGCGCGATGCGCGGCAAGTCCATCGCGCGCCTGTTCACCGCCGAGGACCGGGCGGCGGGCCGCCCCGAAGCCGAGATGCGCGCGGCCCTGGACCACGGCCGGGCCGAGGATGACGGCTGGCACATGCGCGCCGATGGCAGCCGCCTCTGGGCGTCGGGCGAGATGATGCCGCTGCGCGACGGGGCTGGCGCCTATCTCGGCTACGTGAAGGTCCTGCGCGACCGCACGGACCTGCACGCCACCGGGCTGGCCCTGCGGGCGGCCGAGGGCCGCTTGGTCCGGGCACAGGAGGCCGGCGGGATCGGCCTGTTCTCCGTGGCCGTCGATGACGGAATCGTGGAGCCGACCCCCCATTTCTGCCGCCTCTTCGGCCTGCCGGAGCGCGAGACCTACCCGGCCGCGGCGCTCGAAGCGCTGATCGTCCCGGAGGACCGGCCCCGCGTCGCGACCGCTGGAAGTTTCGAGGACGGCGCGATCCTCCGGGATGTCGAGTACCGCATCCGGCGGCCGGATACCGGGGAGATCCGCTGGATCGCGCGTCGGGGCGACCTTGAGCGCGACGCCGACGGGCGACCCGTCCGGTTCTCCGGCGTGGCGCGCGACATCACCGAGCAGCGGCAGGCCCAAGAGGCCGTCCGGGCCGGCGAGGAGCGCTACCGGACTCTGTTCGAGGCCATCGACGACGGCTTCTGCATCATCGCGTTCTTCGACGGTCCGCACGGCCCGCTGAGCGACTACGTCCACGTCGAGGCCAACCCCGGCTACGAGCGCCACACCGGGATCCCCGACATCGTGGGGCGGACGCTGCGCGACCTCGTCCCGGCGGAGGATGCGGAAGCTTGGCTCACGCTCTACGGCGGCGTGCTCCGCACCGGCACCGCGATCCGGTTCGAGCGCTACTTCGCGCTGGTGGACCGCACCATCGAGGTCTCGGCGGCCCGGATCGAGCCGGCAGGCCGGCGCCAGGTCTCGGTGCTCTTCCGGGACATCACCGCCCGTCGGAAGGCCGAGGACGCGCTGCGCGCCAGCGAGGCCATCGCCCGGACCAACGTCGAACGCGTGCAGCTCGCCCTGGCGGCCGGAGCGATCATCGGCACGTGGCTCTGGGACCTGCCCAGCGACCGCTTCACCGTGGACGAGGCGTTCGCCAAGAGTTTCGGCCTCGACTCCGCCCTCGGGCGCGACGGCCTGACCCTGGCGCAGGTGGTGGAGACCGTCCACCCGGACGACCAGGCGGGGCTCGCCGCGGCGATGCAGGCGGCGATCGCGCGGGGCGGGACCTACGCGCACCAGTACCGGGTCCGCCGCGCCGACGGGCACTATTACTGGCTGGAGGCGAACGGCCGGGTCGACCACGGGCCGGACGGGACACCCCTGAGCTTCCCCGGCGTCCTCATCGACGTGGAGGAGCGCCGCGCCGTCGAGGCCGAGCGGGACCGGGTCACCGCCATGCTGCGCGCGCTCAACGAGACCCTGGAGCAGCGCGTCGCGGAACGGACCGCCGAGTTGATGCGGGCCGAGGAGGCCCTGCGGCAATCGCAGAAGATGGAGGCGGTCGGCCAGCTCACCGGCGGTCTCGCCCACGACTTCAACAACATGCTGGCCGGGGTCGTCGGCTCGCTCGAGCTGATGCAGACCCGGATGCTGCAGGGCCGGGTCGGGGACCTCGACCGCTACATCACCGCGGCGCAGGGCGCGGCCAAGCGCGCCGCCGCCCTCACCCACCGCCTGCTCGCCTTCTCGCGCCGCCAGACCCTCGATCCGAAGCCGACCGACGCGAACCGGCTGGTCGAGGGCATGATGGAACTCGTGCGCCGCACGGTCGGTCCCGCGGTGGCGATCGAGACGGTGGGGGCCGGCGGCCTGTGGCCCACCCTGGTCGACCCGAGCCAGCTGGAGAACGCGCTGCTCAACCTGTGCATCAACGCCCGGGACGCCATGCCGGCGGGCGGGCGCATCGTCATCGAGACGGCCAACCGCTGGCTCGACCATCGCGCCGCGCAGGAGCGCGACCTGGAGCCGGGCCAGTACGTGTCGCTCTGCGTCTCGGACAACGGTACCGGCATGACCCCCGACGTGGTCGCGAAGGCCTTCGACCCTTTCTTCACCACCAAGCCCATCGGCGAGGGCACGGGGCTCGGCCTGTCGATGATCTACGGCTTCGCCAAGCAGTCGGGCGGGCAGGTCCGGATCTACTCGGAATACGGCCACGGCACGATGGTCTGCCTGTACCTGCCGCGTCACCTCGGCGAGGCGGAGGGCGAGGCGGCTCTGCCGGACCTCGCCCACGCGCCGCGGGCCGAGCAGGGCGAGACGGTCCTGGTGGTGGACGACGAGCCGACCGTGCGGATGCTGGTGACCGAGGTTCTGGAAGACCTCGGCTACGCGGCGATCGAGGCGGCGGACGGCGCCTCGGGCCTCAAGGTGCTGCAGTCGGACGTGCGCATCGACATGCTGATCACCGATGTCGGCCTGCCCGGCGGCATGAACGGCCGCCAGATGGCCGATGCCGGGCGCGAACGGCGCCCGGACCTCAAGGTCCTGTTCATCACTGGATACGCCGAGAATGCCGCGCTCAACCACGGCCACCTCGGCCCCGGCATGCAGGTGATGACGAAGCCCTTCGCCCTGGAGGCGCTTGCGACCCGCATTCGGGGCATCATCGCGGGCGAGGGGTGAGGGGGCCTGGACTCAAGCGGACGGGTTGGGAAGCATCGCCCGGTTGACAGGTCTGGTAGTCCAGGCTTTCCCCCGCAGAGAAGGAGTGCCGCAGTGCCCCGCATCCTCCAGGGCCGGCAGCGCGCAGAGGACGAGCCGGGCGGCGCGTGCCATCAGGACGGGCCGCCCTAGATCGAGCGTTCGGACACACCGCGTCGGACCGAAACGGAGGCGACAGAGAACCTGCCGTGGACACGCATACCATCCCGACCGAACTTAAGGCCTATTTCGAGACCTCCCACATCGCGCTGGCGCTGGCCTCCGTCGGCGACGACAACCCCCTGCTGCTGGTCAACGCGCCCTTTCGCACCCTGACCGGGTACGAGGACGCGGATGTCGTCGGCCGCAACTGCCGCCTCCTGCAGCGCGATGCCGAGAACCGCGAGGCGCGCGCCAAGATCCACGCCTTCCTCGAGGGCGACCGGCTGGCTTCGGTGCGCACGCCGATCGTGAATTTCCGCAAGGACGGGCGGCCGTTCGTCAATCTGCTGTACATGTCCAAGCTGAAGACGCTGTCGGGCGAGGTGCGCTTTCTTTTCGCATCCCAATTCGACGTCAGCCGCTCGCAACCCGAGTTGCTTTCCGCGTACGATACCGAACTCAGCCGGACCTTGTCCCGGCTGAGTCCGACGCTTGCTGAGAGTGGTATGGTCATCGAGGGGTCCCTGATGACCATCGCCAACACGGTCGCCACCGTCGCGCAGGCCAAGCTCACGCTCGCGGATCTCGATGCACCAGGATTTCCATAACGAGCCCGGAGGCGCCGCCTCCGAGGTTCTGGGCGGCAGCGGGCAGGTGGTGCCGGCTCCCTTCGCCGGGCCGGTGGTGGGGATCGGCGCCTCGGCGGGGGGGCTCGAAGCCCTGCGCGAGATGCTGGCGCGCGCCCGGCCGCCGACGGGCATGGCCTTCGTCATCGTCCAGCACCTCGACCCGAACCACGAGAGCATGCTGGCCCAGCTCCTCGACCGGCAGACCGAGCTGCACGTGCTCCAGTGCGAGGGCGGCGAGCGCATCGCGGGCGACACGGTCTACATCATCCCGCCCGGGCGCGGCCTCGCCATCCAGAACGGCGTCCTCGAACTCACCCAATTCGTGCAGCCGCGAGGGTTGCGGCGGCCGATCGACGACTTCTTCCTGTCGCTCGCCGTCGACCAGCAGGCGAACGCCGCCTGCGTGATCCTGTCGGGCACGGGGGCGGACGGCACGACGGGCCTGCGCGCCGTGAAGGAGCACGGCGGTGTCTGCGTGGCGCAGCAGCCGGACACGGCGCGCTACGACGGCATGCCGCTCTCGGCCGTGGGGACGGGCCTCGTCGACTACGTGCAGCCGCCCGGCGAGATCGTGGATTGCCTCGCGGCCTTCTTCCGCCGCCGCGGCACCGATACCGGCGGCGGCGAGGAATCCGGTCCGGTCGCCGATCATCTGGACGACCTCTGCCGGGTGCTGCGCACGGCCGTCGGTCACGATTTCGCCGGCTACAAGCGGACCACGCTGGTGCGGCGGGTCGAGCGGCGCATGCACGTGCTGGGCCTCGAATCCGCCCGCGCCTATCTCGCCCGCGTCCGCGCCGACAAGGCCGAGTGCGAGGCGCTGTTCCGCGACCTGCTCATCAACGTCACCCGCTTCTTCCGCGACGCCGAGCTGTTCGAGATCCTCCGCGAGCGGGCGATCGAGCCCCTGCTGCGCACCCGCAACCCGGACGAGGACGTCCGGGTCTGGATCCCCGGCTGCTCCAGCGGCGAGGAGGCCTACAGCATCGCCATGCTATTCGCCGACGCGGCCCGCCGCCTCGACCTGCCGCCGGCGGTCCAGATCTTCGCCACCGACATCGACGAGCGCATGCTCCAGATCGCCCGGGAGGCGAACTACCCGGCCGCAGCGCTCGCCGACATCCCGGCGCATCTGCGCGAGCGCTACATCGTGCCCCACGCCGAGCGATTCACCATCGCGGCCGAGATCCGCGACCTGATCCGCTTCTCCAGCCACAGCCTGGTCAAGGACCCGCCCTTCTCCCGGGTGGACCTGCTCTCCTGCCGCAACCTGCTGATCTATTTCGACGATCGGCTCCAGCAATCGGTGGTGCCGCTGTTCCACTACGCGGTGCGGCCCGGCGGCTACCTGTTCCTCGGCCCCTCGGAGAGCGTCAGCCGCTTCGAGCAGCTCTTTCCCGCCATCGACCAGCACGCCCGCCTGTTCGAGCGGCCGCCGGGCGCGCCGCACTACCCGATCGACCTGCCCGGCAGCGCCCGGCGGAGCGAGCCGAGGCAGGGCGGCCGCGGGGAGCGCCGGGGCGAGCCGTCGATCGCCGACGAGACCGTGGCGGTGCGGCGCGTGGTCGAGCGCTACGCCCCGCCCAGCATGGTGCTGAACGAGGACGGCGGCATCATCGCTGCCTACGGGCGCCTGAGCCGCTACTTCGACTTCCCGGTCACGCGGACCGGTGGCACCAGCGCCATCACGCTGGCGCGGCCGGGCCTGCGCGACGTGATCGGGCCCCTGCTCCGCCAGACCCGGGACGCGCGCAAGCGGGTCGTCGTCCGGGACGTGGAGATCCGCTCGGATTACGGCACCCAGGCGATCGAGCTGGTCTGCGACCCCCTCCCCGACGGGGCGATGCTGCTGATCCTGCGCGAGACCGGCACGTTCCAGCCGTCGGACGACCTCGACCTCATGGAGATGGACGCCGGCGGCGACCACGTGGAGGCCCTGGAGGAGGAGCTGCTGCGCACGCGCTACAAGCTGCGCTCGGCCGTAGAGGAACTGGAGACGACGAACGAGGAGCTGAAGAGCTCGAACGAAGAAATGATGTCGATGAACGAGGAGCTCCAGTCGACGAACGAGGAGCTCTCCACGGTCAACGACGAGCTGAAGACCAAGGTCGAGCAACTAACAGTTGCCAACGCCGACCTGCGCAACTTCTTCGAATCGACCGACCTCGCCGTCATCGTGCTGGACCGCGAGCTGCGGGTGCGCAGCTACACGGCGGCGGCCTTGACGATCTTCCCGCTTCAGCCGGGGGACCGCGGCCGGCCGCTGGCCGACGTGGCGAGCCGGCTCGCCGGCCAGGACTACCTGCACGACGCGCAGGAGGTCTGCGCCGGCGGCTCGACGATCGTCCGGCGCATCACCACCCGGGACGGTGACCGGACGCTGTCGTTGCGGGTCCTGCCCTATCGCCTGCAGAACGGCAGCGTGGACGGCGCCACCCTGGTGCTCACCGACATCACCGAGGCCCTGTCGCTCGAGCGTCAGCTCGCCGCCGAGCGGGAGCGCCTGGAACTGGCCGTCAAGGCCGGGGGGATCGGCGTCTGGGAGTACAGCCCCGACGCCGGGACCATCCTGGTCGACAGCACCGCCGGCGCGATGTTCGGCCTCGCGCCCGACACCGCCCATCCCACCGCGGCCCTGATCGCCTGCGTCACGCCCGAGGACCGCTCCGGCCTGGAGGCGGCCCTCGCCGAGGCCGCGCACGGGCTGGACGAGTTCGAGGCCCGCATCCGGGTCCGCCCGGCGGAGCACGCGCCCCGGCACATCCGCAGCTACGGGCGCCTGACCCGGAGCGGCGACCGCAAGCGGATCGTCGGCGTCTGCATCGACGTCTCGCCCGAATACGCGCTCGCCGAGACCCGCGACCTGATGCTGCGGGAGATGAACCACCGGGTGAAGAACCTGTTCGCGATCATCGGCGGCATGATCTCGGCCGGCGCCCGGACGCACCGGGAGATCGGGGTCTTCGCCTCCGACATGCGCGACCGCATCTCGGCGCTGGGGCGGGCGCATTCCCTGGCCGATCCCACCGACGGCCAGGGCATGAGCGACCTCGCGGGCCTGATCGGCGCGACGCTCCGGCCCTACCGCGACCACGTCCCGACGGTGATCGAGGGGCCGCTCGTCACCATCAACTGGCGGCACGTGTCGTCGCTGGCGATGATCCTGCACGAATGGGCGACGAACTCGGTGAAGTACGGGGCCCTCGGGGCGGAGGACGGATCGCTGTCGGTGACCTGGGAGCGGACGGACGGGCTCGTCCTCGCATGGCGCGAGCGGATGGCCCGCGTCCCGGAGCCGAGGCCCGGACGGGGTTTCGGGACGATGCTGGTGGAGATGTCCCTGCGCCAGCTCGAAGCGACCGTGACGCGCAGCCACGACGCCGCCGAGTACCGGATCACGCTGCATCTGCCGGAGGCGGCACTCCTGCGGAGCTGACGCGCGTTCAGGGTGCGCACGTCGAAGAGAGTCACCCGTCCTTGCGAGCGCAGCGAAGCAATCCAGGGCAGCGCCATGCTGGCGATGACGCGCGACACTGGATCGCTTCGCTGCGCTGCCAAGGACGGGACGGGGCGCCGGGACGAGCCGGCGCCCCACCCCCTCAGTCGATGACCTCGACGATGCGGTGACCGCGATCGACCAGAACCGGCTGGTCGTTGACGATCGTGTAGCGGTAACCCGGCCGCACCCGGTACTCGGTGGGCACGTCGTAATAGGTCACGCTGTCCTCCGGCAGGACGGTGCCGACCCGGACCGGACCGCCCCAGCTGTACGAGCGCACGCCGCGGTCGCGGACGTAGCTGCGGAAGCGCGGGCGGTCGTCGACGCCCAGGATTCCGCCCACCGTACCGGTCGCCGCGCCGACCGCGCCGCCGACGATGCCGCCGACCGGACCGGCTGCGGCCGAACCGGCCTCGGCTCCTTCGGCCGCGCCGCGCAGGGTTCCCTGCGCCTGGGCCGAGATCGGGAGGGCGAGCACGCCGGCGGTGGCCAGCGCGAGAAGGATCTTGTTCGTCATGAGGATAACTCCTGGAACGTCAGAGGAAGCGGCGAGGCGGTGCCTCAGTTGCAGCCTTCCTTGTGGACGGTCTTGGAGTTGCCCATGCCGTCCTCCTTGTGGACGGTCTTCGAGCCGCAATCGACGCTGCCGGTGGTGACCTCGCGCTTCTCGACGACGGTATCGCGGTGGTCGACGACGGCGGGGCCGTCGCGGCGGATCACCGTGGTGTCCTCGGCGCTCGCCGGCACGGTCGCGCCGCAGAGGGCCGCGAACAGGGCACCCGAGAGAAGAACAGTACGCATTGATAGCCTCCTGAATTTAACTGAAGGCAGCAACGGCAAGATTGGAAAAGCGTTCCACGAATCCCTGCCCGTATAATGCGCATGCGTTCCGCACGAACCCGGGTATTGATTGCGGACAATTGAATGGAATCGCCCCGTTCGGCGCCCCCCGACGCGCCGATCGCTTCAGCCGACCAGGGGCGGAACCCGGGACCACCAGTCGTGCGCCCGCTCATACTGGTGGGCGACGCGCAGCATCAGGGGTTCGCCGAAGGGCCGCGCGGCGATCTGCAGGCTGATCGGCAGCCCGCGCCGGTCGAACCCGCAGGGCAGCGCGATCGCCGGCAGGCCGGTGAGATTGAACGGGTAGGTGAGGCGCCAGGAAGCCGCCAGGACGCTCTCCGGCCGGCCGCCGATCGCCACGCTGGTCTCGTCCGTCCGCCACGCGGTGAGCGGGGCGGTCGGGCCGACGATCACGTCGGCTTCCGCCAGGATCGCCGCCATCTCGGCCATGATCAGCGCCCGCACCTGCTCGGCCCGCAGGTAATCCGGCCCGGTCACCAGCCGGCCCATCTCCACGAGGTCGCGGACATCCCCGGCGAAGCCCGCCACGTGGCCCAGCGCGATGCTGCGGTCGTGGTAGGCCGTCGAGGAGGCGAGCTCGATGGCGTAGATGGCCCCGAGCCCGTGGCGGAGGGCGGGCGCCGTCACGTCCCGGACGGTGCAGCCCTGACGGGCGAAGAACCGGATCGCCTCCTCGATGGCGGCGGACACCGCCCCGTCGACCGCGTCGAAGAAGTGATTGCGGATCACCGCGACCCGCAGGCCCCGGATCGGCCGGTCCAGCCCGGCCGCGTAGTCGGGGACCGGGGCCGCGCGCGAAGCGGCCGGGTCGTCCGGGTCGGGGCCGGCGAGCACCTGCAGCATCAGGGCGGCGTCGGCCACCGTTCGGGTCAGCGGCCCGGCATGGTCGAGGGACCAGGAATGCGGCACGATCCCCGACCGGCCGATCCGCCCGTAGGTCGGCTTGAGGCCGACGACGCCGCACAGGGCGGCGGGAATCCGGATCGAGCCGCCGGTATCCGAGCCGAGGGCGGCCGGACAGAGGCGCGCCGCGACCGCGGCGCCGGAGCCGCCGCTGGAGCCGCCGGGCACCCGGTCGAGGTCCCAGGGGTTGCGCGTCGGCGGCGTGACCATGCCCCAGGCGAATTCGTGCATGCGCACCTTGCCGAGGATCACCGCGCCGGCCGCCCGCAGCGTCGCCACCGCGTGGCTGTCCGCCCGCGGGAAGGTCAGGGCCTCCACCGCGGTGCCCGCCCGGGTCGGCAGGTCGGCCGTCGTGTAATTGTCCTTGATGGCGATCGGGACGCCGTGCAGCGGGCCGCGCGGGCCGCCCCGGGCGATCTCGGCATCGGCCGCGCGCGCGGCGTCGAGGGCTGCGGGCGACAGGTGCACGAAGCTCCCCAGATCGCCGTCGAGGCGCCCGATCCGGTCCAGGCAGGCACCGACGAGATCGGCGCTCGACAAGTCCCGCGCCGCGATCCGCTGCGCCAGCTCCGTGATCGGCAGCTGCCAGGGAGCATCACTCATGGGGCATCACTCACGGGGCGTCACTCATGGGGTACCCGGCGGTAGGGCAAGGTCGGATCGAAGACGACGGGCGGATGGATGTCCGCGAGGTCGAGGGTGCGCAGCCGCGCGATCTCGGCGAGGACCGGCGCGAACTGGGCCAGCAGGTACGCGACCCGCTCGGGCTCCTGGCGCAGGCCGACGACGTCGCGCAGGAGGTCGGGGGCTCCGACGGCCTCCGCGCCCGGCCGCTCGGCGGGCGGTTTGAGGAGCATCGCCACGACGTCGTCCGGAAGGGCGCCGGCCGGACCGTCCTTCCGGGGCATGCCGGCCACGAACGGCACGAGCTGGCGGCGGGCGACCAGGAGGACGCGGCGCAGCTCGGCGACGGGCTCCGCGTGCTCGTCGACCCGCAGGTCGAGGAGCGGGTAATCCTCGCCGGCGACGATCCGGAGCGAAGCCGACTGCTTGCCGCGCTTGTCGCCGCCGGCGGCGTCGCCGGCCTCCAGGGCGCGCATCAGCCGCTCGTCGAGGTCGCAGGCGGCGCCCCCCGCGAAGGCCTCCGCCATGGCGTCGATCACGCCGGGTCCGGCGAGCATGTTGCCCTGGACGGCGTAGCCGGGACCGGTGCGGTGGCCGGCCGCCGGCGTGCAGCCGGCGCCGGTCCAGGCCGCGCCGGTCCCGCGCGCGTCGACGAGGCCGAGCTGGCGCAGGTCGGGCCGGTCGTCGGTGGCGAGGGCCGCCGCCAGCGCCGCGTCGGGATCCTGCCCGCCGGCGAGCCCGTCGAGGATGCGGGCGGCGAGATAGGGGTTCACCCAGGACTGTGTGGTGACGGCGCCGATCCCGGCCCTGATGAACGGGCACAGCCCGCCCACCGCCGGGACGGCGCTCGCCACCGCGACGCCGAGCTGGCCGGTCCGCGGGCAGCGGGCGGCGATCGAGAAGGTGTTGAGTTCTCTCATGGGCTCACGGCTTCCCCCTCCCTGCTCCCGATGCGCCGCCGTCTTTGCGAGCGCAGCGAAGCAATCCAGCAGCGCCCCGTCCGGGAGCGTGGCGCGACCCTGGGTCGCTGCGCTCGCGATGACGGTGGCGGATCCGGGCCGGCCTCACACCGCCAGATGGTCGATGACGCGCGCCTGCGCGTCCGGCGCCCGCGCCGACCCGCTGTCGACGATCTCGCCGAGCTTGAGGACGGCGTAGCGGTCGGCGAGCGCCAGGGCGAAGGCGACGTGCTGCTCCACCACCAGCATGGACACGCCCGAGTCCCGCTCGGCCTGGAGCACGCCGCGCAGGCGCTCGACCATGGAGGGCTGCACGCCCTCCGAGATCTCGTCGATCAGCAGGAGGCGCGGGCGCAGCATCAGGGCGCGCCCGAGGATCAGCATCTTCTGCTCGCCCCCCGAGAGCGTGCCGGCCCGCTGGGCCAGCCGGTCCTTGAGGAAGGGGAAATGGCCGAACAGCCGCTCCAGCGCCTCCGGCAGCATCCGGTCGGAGGGCACCGCGAGGCGCAGGTTGTCGCGGATCGACAGGTCCTGGAACAGCGGCTGCTCCTGCGGCGCGTAGCCGACGCCGAGCGCGTTGAGCTTGGCGGGGGTGAGGCCGGCGAGCGCCTGGCCCGCGACGGTGATGCCGCCGCCGCGCAGGGCCACCATGCCCAGGATGGTCTTGAGCAGCGTGGTCTTGCCCATGCCGTTCTTGCCGAGCAGCGCCACGATCTCCCCCGGCCCGACCGAGAGGGACACGTCCTTCACGATCGAGACGGCGCCGTAACCGCTCGACACCCCGTCGAGGGCGAGGGCGGCCTCCGCCGGCCGTGCTGCCTCCCGTACCGCCGGCCGTGCTGCCTCAACCATGGCCGCCTCCCGCATAGATGGTCCGGACCAGCTCCGAGCCGACGACCGCTTCCACGGTGCCGTCGAGGACGAGCCGGCCCTGGTGCAGCACCACGATCCGCGACGAGATCTCGCGCACGAAGTCGAGGTCGTGCTCGACCAGCACGGCGGCGATCCGTCCCCCGGCGGTGAGCGCCTTGAGGACGGTGCCGATGGTGGTGCGCTCGGCCTTGGTCAGGCCGGCGGTGGGCTCGTCGAGCAGGATCAGCCGCGGCTCCAGCGCCACCACCATGGCGAGTTCCAGCGCCTGCTTCTGGCCGTGGGACAGGAGGCGCGTCGGCTGCGTCAGCTGGCGGTCGAGGCCGGTCATGCGCAGCACGTCGAGGGCCGGCTGCGGCAGGCCCAGCGTCTCCGCCTGCCCGACCGGGCTCAGCCCGTCATGGGACGCCCGGGCGAGCCGCAGGCAATCGGCCACCGACAGGCTCTCGAACACGCTCGCCACCTGGAACTTGCGCCCGACGCCGAGGCCGACGATGCGGTTGGGGGTCAAGCCGGTGATCGGCGTGCCGCCGACCGCGATGGCGCCCTTGAACGGCTCGGTGCCGTCGCTGAGGCAGCGCATCAGCGTGGTCTTGCCGGCGCCGTTGGGCCCGACGAGGCTGACGAGCTCGCCCGCGCGGATCTCGAGGTCGATGCCCTCCAGAACCGTCAGGGCGCCGTAGGCCTTGGCGAGGTTCTCGACCTTGAGGATGGGGGTCGCGGCGGCGGCCTGCTCCGCGGCGGCCACCCGCGCGACGAGGCGCGGCGGCGCCGGCTGCCGCCGGCCCACCGGCAGCGCCCGCCAGAGGCGGCCGACGAGGTCGGCGAGGCCGCCCGGCAGCAGGATGATGATGGCCACGAAGGCGGTGCCCAGGAGGAGCTGCCAGAGGAACGGCAGGTCGCCGGACAGGTTCGCCGCGAGGTAGTCGATCGCGATGGTGCCGAGCACCGGACCGAGCAGCGTGCCGCGGCCGCCGAGCGCGACCCAGATGACCAGCTCGGTGCCGAACAGGAAGCCGGCATTCTCGGGCGCGACCACCCCGGAGGCGTTGGCGAACAGGAAGCCCGCGAGTCCGGCAACGGCGGCGAGCGCGGCGGTCAGGCGGATCTGCAGGCGCCGCGGGTTGAGGCCGAGATAGGCGCAGCGCGCCTCGTTGTCCCGGAGCGCCACGAGGGCGCGGCCGGCATCGGCCCGGACCAGGATCCAGGCCGCCAGCGTGACCGCGATCAGGAACAGGGCCGCGAGGCGGAAATAGCCCTCGATCTCGAACGGCAGCACGTCGAAGCCGACGAGGCCGCTGCTGGAGCCGGTCCATTCGCCGCCCGAATAGATGAGCTGCACCACCACGATCGGGACGACCAGCGAGATCACCGAGGCGTAGAGCGGGGTCGAGCGGTGATAGAAGGACAGCCAGCCGACCGCGAGGCCGAGCAGCGCCGGCACCGCGAGCGCCGCCGCGACCGCCGCGGCGATCCCCAGCGGCGTCGCCCCGTAGGCGGCGAGGATCATCGCGGTGGCGTAGGCGCCGATGCCGAAGAAGGCCGCCTGCCCGAAGGTCAGGATCCCCGCGAAGCCCCAGAGCAGGTCCACCGTGACGGCCAGCACCGCGTAGATCATCGAGCGGGTCAGGACGTTGACCGCGAAGGTGTCGAGGAAGAGCGGCGCGATCCAGAGGACCAGGGCCGCCAGGGCCGCGACCACGACGGGCGCCGCTCGGGTCAGGCGTCGCCGGCGGGGTGCCGCAGCGGCGCGCTCGGCGACGGGCAGGGTCTCAAGCACGGGAGAAACCTTTCGGGCTGATCCGCAGCACGAGGGCTGCGAGCACCGCGACCGCGATGCTGCCCAGGATCGGGCTCACGAAGGTGCTGATCAGGACCTGCGCGGCCCCGAAGACCAGGCAGGCCGCCGCGAGCGCCAGGTACGAGGCGTCGGCGACCATCACCAGCATGAAGGCGCCGATCAGCCAGGAGACGCCCATGTTCGGGTCGACGCTGGTGAGCGGCGTCAGGAGGACGCCCGCGAGGCCCGCGAAGCCGGCGCCGAGCATGAACACGACGAGGCGCACGCGCCCCGTGTCGATGCCGAGGCTGCGCGCCAGGGTCTCGTTCATGATCACCGCCCGGGCCGAGAGGCCGAGCCGGGTCCGCTCGATGGTGAGCGCGAACAGCGTGCCGATCGCCAGCGCGATGCCGAGGGCGACGAGGCGGTAGGCGGAGTAGTCGACGCCGAGGATCTCGACGGTGCCGGCGTAGAGGTTCGGGGTGAGCTGGACGTCGCGGCCGAAGGCCAGGGTGATGAGCTGCCCGACCACGATGCCGAGCCCCCAGGTGGCGAGGATCGCGTCCAGCGGCCGCCGGTAGAGCGGGCGGATGATGAAGTGCTCGGCGAGGCCGCCGAGCGCCGCGCCGATGACGAAGGCCAGCGGCAGCGCCAGCCACGGATTGAGCCCGAGCCGGGCGGTCACCACCGCGCAGTAGGCGCCGACCGTCAGCCACGCCCCGTGGGCGAAGTTGATGATCTTGAGCACGCCGAAGATCGCCAGGAGGCCGATCGCGACGATGAACAGGATCGCGGCGGTGGTCAGGATGTCGAGGGTGAGCAGCATCGGGAGTTCCGGGTGCGCGGGAACGGGGACGGCACGGCAGGTGACGCTGCGCCCCCTCCCCCCTCCGCGGGGGAGGGTGGCCCCTGCGTCAGCAGGGGTCGGGAGAGGGGAGCGACGCTTCAGAAAAGGGCGCGACCTTCATGAAGGCCGGCGTTTCATCCTGCCCCGTCGTTCCCCTCTCCCGACCCCCTTCGGGGGCCACCCTCCCCCGCAGGGGGGGAGGGAGAGAAGCGGATCCCCCAGCCCCCCGCCCCTCACTGCAGCTTCGGGCACTGCGCGCCGGGATCGACGTCCTTGAAGGTGCCGGCGACCTTCACGGTGCCGTCCTTCTGGATCTGGCCGAGATACATCGTCAGCGGCGCGTGGTGCTGCTTGCTCATGGTGATCGTGCCCCGCGGCCCGGTGAAGCTCACGGTCGGGAGCGCCTCCAGCACCTTGGCGGTCTCGGTCCCGCCCGCCTTCTCGACGGCGGCCTTGTAGAGGTAGATCGCCTCGTATTCCGGCACCGAGAGGTCGTTCGGCGTGCGCAGCTCCGCGCCGAACTTCTTCTGCATCGCCGCCAGGAAGGCCTTGTTCTCGGCGCTGTCGATCCCGGTGACGTAGGAGGCCGAGAGGTAGACGCCCTCGGCATCCGCGCCCATGCTCTTGGCGGTGCCCTCGTCGAGCGCGAGGTTGGCGAAGGGCAGCGTCACCCCCGCGCCGCGCAATTGCTTGGTCAGCGTGACGTTCGGCGCGCCGCCCGCCGTCGAGGTGATCAGCGCGTCGGGCTTGGCCTCCTTCAGCTTGGAGATGATCGCCGTCCAGTCGCTGCCGTCCATCGGCAGGTATTCCTCGCCTATGACCTTGCCGCCGGTCTTCTCGACGTAGCTCCTGGCGAAGCCCAGCATGCCGCGGCCGAAGGCGTAGTCGCTGCCGATCAGGAAGTAGGTCTTGGCGCCCTGCGCCTTGAAGGCGTCCACCACCGGCGGCACCTGCTGCTCCGGCACCCAGGCGTCCACGAACAGGTTCTTGTTGCAGGAATGGCCCTCGTAGAACGAGGTGTAGATGTAGGGCACCTTCCCCTTGGTGACGGCGGGCAGCCCGGCGTTGCGGGCCGCGCTCGTCTCCATCGAGATCAGCACGTCGACCTTCTTCTGGTAGATCAGGCTGTCGAAGGCCTTCTGGGCGCCGGCCGCCCCGGAGGCGTCGTCGGCCACCTCGAGGACGAGCTTGCGGCCGAGCACGCCGCCCTTGGCGTTGATCTCCTCCACGGCGAGTTCGGCCGCCTGCACCACCGAGGGGGCGACGACGCTGTTGGCGCCCGACAGGCCGACGGGCACGCCGATGACGATCGGCTTGCCGTCGGCGGCTGGCGCGGCCGTGGCCGCGAGGGCGAGCGCCGCGGCGCCGGCGAGGGACCATTTCACCATGAACGAACTCCTGAGGACGGACTGGGGGACGGGCTTGGGTGACGGACCGGGGCGGGGGCGGATCCCGGCTCAGCCGTAGAGGTCGGTGCGGCGGTCGCGCAGGAGCGAGTTGAACGCGTTGAGGTCCTTGCGGCCGGCCTCGTCGAGGTCGACCAAGGCCGAGAGGGTCTCGGTCCCCTCCCGGCTCGCCGGGCCGGCGAGCGGCCAGCCCTTGGGACCGATGATCAGGCTCTGCCCCTCGAAGGGCTGGCCGCGCTCGATCCCGACCCGGTCGGCGCAGGCGATGAAGATGCCGTTCGAGTGGGCGGCGGCCCGGTGCAGGGTGTTGGCCATGGCGGCCTCGCCCTCGGGCTGGTCGGGCATCGGCACCCAGTTGGTCGGGATGCAGACGATCTCCGCGCCCCCGAGCGCCAGCTGGCGGAAGGTCTCGGGGAACCAGCCGTCGTAGCAGATCGCGACGCCGACCTTGCCGAGGGCGGTGTCGAAGACCGGGAAGCCGAGATCGCCCTTGGCGAAGAACACGTTCTCCTGGTCCCAGAGATGGGCCTTGCGGTAGGTGCCGAGATAGCCCTCCGGACCGACGATCACGGCGGCGTTGTAGAGGGTCTCGCCGGCGGCTTCGGCGATCCCCGCCACGATGTGCACGCCGAGTTCGGCGGCCAGCGCCGCCCAGGCCCGGGTGGTCGGGCCGTCCGGCACCGGTTCGGCCAGCGCGGCGGCCTCCGCGGCGGATTCGAACACGTAGCCGGTGCTGGCGAGTTCCGGCAGCACGATCAGCCGGCTGCCCTCCGCGGCGGCGGCGCGGACGAGATCCGACGCGCGCGCCACATTGGCGGCGACCGCGCCGATCTGCGGCTCGAACTGAATGCACGACACCCGTATCGGCGCGCGTGCGGAGGCGTTCGCTCGGATCATGCTGGTTCCAAAACGCAAAAAGCCCCTGGGCGCGAAGTTCATCCGCGAACCAGAGGCTTCAAAGCCGAGATGTGATGCAGCCTGTTTGCTGCGGGGCAGCCTTGCCCGGTCCGGCAACGATACGCCGGGCCGGACGGACCGCAAGATCATAAATGCGGCATGCTGCTGCGATCAGGTCTTTTCCGCCAGCGCGATGCGCAGGCCGAGACCGCTCATCGCCTCGTGGGCCGACACCACGCCCTCGGCGACGCTCGCCATCGGCACCCGGGCGGCCGTGGCCCGCTCCCGGAGCATCCTGTAGGCGGCTTCCTCGTCGATCCGGTTCAGCTCCACGAGCAGCCGGACCGCCTTCTCGACGGTGCGGCGGCCCTTCATGGTCTCCTCCAGCCGGTTGATCTTGCTGGTGAGCCGGCCCTCGTAGCCGCGCCGGTAGCGGGCCAGGGCGAACTGGGTCAGCACGCCCCGGGGATGGAGGGGCTTGTTGAGCACGCCGTGGGCATTCACGTCGGCGATCGCCTTCAGGGAGGTCGGGCTCTCGTAGGCCACGATGGCGATGACCGCCGGCTCGGTCGCCTCGATGGACGGCAGCAGGTGCATCACCTGCGCGTCGTCGAGCTGGATGAACAGCGTGTCGATCTCCGGCGGCAGGGCGGCGGGGGGCGGCCAGGCGAGCGAGACCGCGCAGCCGAGGCGGCGCAGCTGCTCCAGGAGCGCGGCGCCCTCCTCGTCCCGGGGATGGATGACGAGGGCGCGCGCCCGTCTCAGGTCGTCCAGGATCCTGCGGGCGGGGGCGGTCACGCGGCGAGCCCCTCCTCCAGCCAGTTCGTCTCGAAACGCGACCAGGCCAGGTAGGGATCCGGCCGCACTGGCCGGCGCGCCCGCCAGACGACATCGAACTGCCCGTCCGCGCGGGCGACGCCGATGCCGGGGGTGAGCCAGATGTGCCGCGTCTCGCCGTCGAAGGCGAGCTCGCCCTCCGGTGCCGCGAAGCGCTGCCGCAGGGCCGCCGCGCCGAGGCGCTCGGCATCGAGGGTGCCGGCCTCCGCCAGGGCGCGGGCGAAGAGGTGGACCTGGGCGTAGGCGGTCTCCGACCACATGCTGGTCGGGCGCTCGGCCCCGAACCGGGCCTGGAAGGCCGTCACGAAGCGCCGGTTCTCCTCGGACGCCAGGGCGCCGAAATACGGGGCGGCCAGCACGTGGCCGGCGCAGTGCTCGGGGCCGATCGCCCGGATCTGCCCCTCCGCCATGGTGAGGCTGGCGATCGGGCAGCGGGCGCGGTCGATCCCGGCTTCCGCGTAGGCCCGGTAAAGCCGCTCGGCGCCGCGCCCGACCACGGTGGAGAACACCGCGTCCGGCGCGGCCTGCCGGATCTCGGCCACCATGGCGGCGTGGGCCGCGTCATCCGCGTCGAGGGGCGCGTAGCGTTCGCCGACGATGGTCCCGCCCTTCGCCTCGATCAGGTCGCGCATCACCCGGTTCGACTCCCGCGGGTAGATGTAGTCGGACCCGATCACGAAGATCCGGGGACCGTGCTCCTGCAGGAGGTAGTCGGCCAGGGCGAAGACGTTCTGGTTCAGGGTCGCGCCGGTGTAGATGATGTTCTCCGAGTACTCGAAGCCCTCGTAGATCGACGGGTACCAGAGCAGGCCGTTGTGCCGCTCGACGGTCGAGAGCACCGACTTGCGGCTCGCCGAGAGCGAGCACCCGAACACCACCTCGACCCCGTCCTCGGCGAGCATGCGCCGGGCCAGGTTGCGGTAGGCGTCGTTGTCGCCGGCCGGGTCGTAGCAGACCGGTTCGATCGGGCGCCCGAGGATCCCGCCGGCGGTGTTGATCTCCTCGATGGCGAGCGCCGTGCCGAGGAAGTGCTCGGTCTCGGTGACGCCGCTCACGCCGCTGCGGGAGAACAGGACGCCGACCCGCCACGTCGCCTCATCCTTGGCCGCCATGGTCCCTCCAGGCTCGCCGCAGGCGCCCGGACGGCGACCGCGTCACCCACCGTCCTACCCGACGGACCCGCTCCGGCGGAAGCCGCCGGACGCCGCGGCGCGTCAGCGCCCCCACAGGCGGCACAGCGGTCCGGCTCGAAGGCGGACAGGGTCGCTGTCTGGAACGGGCAAGCGCGTCGTCCGGGCGCGGGGTTGTTCTTGTGCCTCCGGACGGGCATCGAGAGCAGACGCAAGGTGCCGCTCCGCACTCCTGCCACCTCTTTGACCCTTGGCAACACGCGATGGACAGGTCGCCACGGTGAGGTCATCGGGCGATCCCACCCAAACCACCTCATCCTGAGGTGCCCGCGTCAGCGGGCCTCGAAGGAGAGCTCCAGGGATCGCGGTGGCTTCTGGAGGGCTCCTTCGAGGCCTCCGCTGCGCTCCGGCACCTCAGGATGAGGAGGGCGGTTGGATAGCCGGACCCGAGGCTTCCAGGTCTCGTGGCGTGTAATGTGACCCCACCATCGCCGGCATCCCGGCCGAGGCAACAACTGCTGAATCGTCCTTCGCGGCGGAATGCGCGGGACATCGGACTGAGCGCCGGGGTTAGAATCCGGGTGCCGCGCCTCGGCCCCGAGGGGGCGCGTGACGACGGGTCGCGGCGCCGTCCCCGCCCTGGAGGCTGCCCCACCGTTGCTCCCCCTGCGGCGAGCCCCGATCTTCAAAGCCAGGATGTGCCGTCCCGGGCGCATCCGCGCCGGCCCCGGGATGAACCAGCGAGCGACGCCACAGCCCCCCGACCGCGGCCAGCCCGTCGAGGCGCTGGCCGGGACGATCGAGCGCGTCACCTTCCACAGCCCCGAGACCGGCTTCTGCGTGCTCAAGGTCCAGGCCCGCGGCAAGCGCGACCTCGTGCCGGTGATCGGGCACGCGCCGGCCATCGGGGCGGGCGAGTGGATCACCGCCACCGGCATCTGGCACACGGACCGCCAGCACGGCCTGCAGTTCAGGGCCGACACCCTCAAGGTCACGCCGCCGACCGGGATCGCCGGCATCGAGAAGTACCTCGCCTCGGGCCACATGCGCGGCATCGGCCCCGCCATGGCCAAGCGGATCGTCGCGGCCTTCGGGGAAGGCACGTTCGAGATCATCGAGGCCGATCCCGGCCGCCTCACCGAGGTCGGGGGGATCGGGCCCAAGCGCGCCGCCCGCATCGTCGCCGGCTGGGCCGAGCAGAAGGCCGTGCGCGAGATCATGCTGTTCCTGCACGCCCACGGCGTCGGGACCGCCCGGGCTGTGCGGATCTTCAAGACCTACGGCCACGAGGCCATCGCGGTCATGACCGAGGATCCCTACCGGCTGGCCAAGGACATCCGGGGCATCGGCTTCAAGACCGCGGACGCCATCGCGATGAAGCTCGGGCTCACCCGGGAGGCGCCGCAGCGCCTGCGGGCCGGGATCTCGTTCGCCCTGCAGACCGCCACCGATGCCGGTCACTGCGCCCTGCCGGTGGCCGAGCTCGTCACCCTGGCGGTCGAGTTGCTGGGCGTGGAGGCGCCCCTGATCCGCGCGGCGCTGCTCGAGGTCCTGGAGACCGGCGAGGTCGTGCAGGATAGCGTGGGCGACAAGGCCTGCATCTTCCTGGCCGGCCTGCACGCCGCCGAGCGGGCCATCGCCGAGCGGCTGCTGCAAAGGGCGCAGGGCGCGCCGCCCTGGCCGGAGATCGACCTCGACCGGGCGCTCCCCTGGGTGGCGGAGAAGACCGGCAAGACGCTCTCGCCCTCGCAGGGCGAGGCGGTCCGGCGCGTGCTCGGCGCCAAGCTCGCCGTGGTGACCGGCGGCCCGGGGGTGGGCAAGACCTCGACCCTCGACACGATCCTGCGGATCCTGCGGGCGAAGGGCGTGCGGGTGCTGCTCGCCGCCCCCACCGGCCGGGCCGCCAAGCGGATGAGCGAGCAGACAGGGCTGGAGGCCAAGACCCTCCACCGCCTGCTGGAGATCGACCCGAAGCACGGCGGCTTCTCGCGCAACGCGGAGAACCCGCTGGCCTGCGACCTGCTCGTCGTCGACGAGACCTCGATGGTCGACGTGCCGCTGATGAACGCCCTGACCAAGGCGATCCCCGACCACGCGGGCCTGCTGCTGGTCGGCGACGTCGACCAGCTGCCCTCGGTCGGGCCGGGGCAGGTGCTGGCCGACATCATCGCCTCCGGCGCCGTGCCGGTGGCGCGGCTCACGGAGGTTTTTCGGCAGGCGGCCGAGAGCCGGATCGTGGTGAACGCCCACCGGATCAATGCCGGACAGATGCCCGAACCGGCCCCGCGCGGCGCGGAGAGCGACTTCCACCTCATCGAGATCGACGAGCCCGAGACGGCCGTCGGGACCCTGGTCGAGGTGGTGACGCGGCGCATCCCGGCCCGGTTCGGCCTCGATCCGGTGCGCGACGTGCAGGTGCTCACCCCGATGCAGCGCGGGGTGCTCGGCGCGCGCAACCTCAACCACGCCCTCCAGGCGGTGCTGAACCCGGACCCGGCGATCTCGGTGGAGCGGTTCGGCTGGCGCTTCTCCCCCGGCGACCGGGTGATGGAGAGCCAGAACGACTACGACCGGGAGGTGTTCAACGGCGACCTCGGCACCGTGGCGCGCATCGACCCGGAGGACGGCGCGGTGATCGTCGAGTTCGAGGGGCGGGAGGTGATCTATCCCTACGGCGAGCTCGACACGCTGGTGCCGGCCTACGCCACGACGATCCACAAGTCGCAAGGGTCGGAATACCCGGCGGTGGTGATCCCGGTGGCGATGCAGCACTGGACCATGCTGGCGCGCAACCTCCTCTACACGGGCGTGACCCGCGGCAAGCGGCTGGTCGTGCTGCTCGGGCAGCGCAAGGCGGTGGCGGTGGCGGTCCGCGGCGGCACGATGAAGCCGCGCTGGACGAAGCTGCGGGACTGGCTGGGCGGGTGAGGAAAATTAGGCGCGGAAGGCGCCGCTTCTCCCCCTCCCCCCTCTGCGGGGGAGGGTGGCCCCTGCGTCAGCAGGGGTCGGGTCGGGACATAGTCCCGCAAGAGGGGACGCGGCTTCCGGAGAAAGCGCGGCCTTCACGCTGGGCAGGGCCTCATTCTGCACCGTCGCTCCCCTCTCCCGACCTCCTTCGGGGGCCACCCTCCCCCGCAGAGGGGGGAGGGAGGGCGCGTGGTGGATTCAGGCCGCCCATCGCCGCAAGCCGCCGGCCCACCGGCAGCCTTGAACGCCGGTCGCCGCGGCCCCAGCTAGGCCGTGCGAGGCCACGTCCTCCCTCTGCATGCGCGGAGCACAAGCCCGGGACGGCCCGGCCCTTTCAGGAGGGCCGCCATGGCCTGGATCTATCTCGTCGCCGCCGGCCTGCTGGAGGTCGCGTGGTCCTACGCGATGAAGCTGTCGGACGGCTTCACCCGCCCCTGGCCGACCGCCATCATGGTCGCCACCATGGTGGGCAGCGTCGGCCTCCTGGCCCTGTCCATGCGCACCCTTCCCCTCGGCACCGCCTACACGATCTGGACCGGCATCGGCGCGGTCGGCGCCTTCGCGGTGGGGGTGGCGGTCCTCGGCGAGCAGGCCAGTCCGGCCCGGCTGGTCGCCGCCGGCCTGATCGTCGCGGGCCTCGTCACCATGAAGCTCGCCGGCGACGCCTGACGCCTCCGAGCTGAACTATGACGCAGGGATACACTGCGTATTTTCGATCTCACCGGTGGCCAGGCGGTGAGATTGGTAATTTTTCTCCTTCTAAGGTACGCAGGTGAAGGATCAGCGATCGAAGCCCGCCGGACAAAGAGGCTTCACGCGCTCTGCGGAGGACCCATGAACGAGATCGTCAAGCCGGACTCCCTGATCGTCGCCGAGGCCGAGAGCCTGACGGAAACCTTCTTCGGGGGCTGCCCGCACGATTGCCCCGACACCTGCTCGATGCTGTTCGACGTCAAGGACGGCCAGCTCCAGGGCGTGCGCGGCAACCCGGACCACCCGATGACCCGGGGCGGCCTCTGCGTGAAGCTGAAGGACTACGAGAAGCGCCACTACCACCCGGACCGGCTGCTCTACCCGATGAAGCGGATCGGCCCGAAGGGCTCCAAGCAGTTCGAGCGGATCACCTGGGACGAGGCGCTGGACACCATCGTGTCGCGCTGGAAGGCGATCATCGACCAGTACGGGCCGCAGGCCATCGCGCCCTACAGCTACCTGGGCAACCAGGGCCTCGTGCACGGGCTGAACGGCGGCGACGCCTTCTTCAACCGCATGGGCGCCACCGTGACCGAGCGGACCTTCTGCGGCGAGGGCTCCTGCACCGCGTGGCTGCTCACCGTCGGCCCGACGGCCGGCCTCGACCCGGACAGCTACATCCACTCCAAGTACATCGTGATCTGGGCCTGCAACTCGGTCAGCACGAACCTGCACCATTGGGCCATCGTGAAGGACGCCCAGAAGAAGGGCGCCAAGGTCGTGGTGATCGACGCCTACGCGTCGCGCACCGCCAAGGCCGCCGACTGGCACATCGCGCCGAAGCCCGGCACCGACGGCGCCCTCGCCATGGCGCTGATCAATTCGATCATCGCACAGGGCCTCGTCGACCAGGACTACGTCGACAACCACACGGTCGGCTACGAGGAGCTGAAGGAGCGCGCCGCGGACCGCACCCCCGAATGGGCCGCGGAGATCACCGGCGTCTCGGCCGAGGACATCCGCAAGCTCGCCTACGAGATGGCGACCGAGCAGCCGGTGGGCATCCGCATCGGCGTGGCGCTGGAGCGCCATTACGGCGGCGGCCAGACCATCCGGGCGGTCGCCTGCATCCCTGCGCTCACCGGCGCGTGGCGCCATGTCGGCGGCGGCATCACCCAGTTCGGCGTCTGGGAGCACCCGTACAAGTTCGACGTGATCTGCCGGCCCGACCTGATCCCGGAGGGCACCCGGGTCGTCTCGAACCTGCAGATCGGCCGCGCGCTGACCGGCGAGATGCAGCTCGACCCGCCGATCATGTCCATGATGTGCTGGAACTCGAACCCGGTCACGCAGGCGCCCGAGACCGACAAGATCGTCGAAGGCCTGATGCGCGAGGACCTGTTCATGGTCTCGGCCGAGCACTTCATCTCGGACACGGCCTCCTACGCCGACATCCTGCTGCCCGCCACGATGGGCGCCGAAATGGAGGACATGATCCTCTCCTGGGGCCACCTCTACCTGACCTACAACACCAAGTGCGCCGAGGCGCCGGGCGAGGCGATCCCCAACAACGAGATCTTCCGCAGGCTCGCCGCGCGGCTCGGTTTCGAGGAGGAGAACTTCAAGTGGAGCGACGCGGAGTGCCTTGAGCACTACGTCGACTGGAACGCCCCGGCCTGCGAGGGCATCGACCTCGCCTACATGCGCGAGCACGGCTTCGCCCGCCTCAAGGTCGGCACGCCGGACGACCGGGCGCCGCATCGGGAGGGGAACTTCCCGACGCCGACCGGCAAGTGCATGCTCAAAGTCGAGGGCGCCACGAACTTCGTCGCCCCGCCGTTTCGGCAGATGTACGAGGGCTTCCAGCCGGGCGAGGCGCTCGACCCGCTGCCGGACTACCTCGGCCCGCGCGAGTCGCACACGAACGATCCCGAGCTCGCCAAGCGCTACCCGCTCAACATCGTCTCGCCCAAGAGCCACTACTTCCTGAACTCCTGCTACGCCAACATGGAGGACAAGCAGAAGGGCCAGGGCGAGCAGTTCGTGCTGATCAACCAGCACGATGCCGATGTCCGCGGCATCCGGGAGGGCGACCGGGTGAAGGTCGGCAACGACCGCGGCGCCTTCAAGGGCGTGGCGCGGATCACCGACGACGTGAAGGCCGGCATCGTGGTGGCGACGCTGGGCTACTGGCGCCAGCTCAACGAAGGGACGGTGAACAGCATCTCGTCCGGTGCCTTCACCGACATGGGCCACGCGCCGTCGTTCTCCGACAACCTCGTCGAGGTCGCCAGGGCGAATTGAGGCCGGTCACGGGCCGACCCGCCGTGCCGGCCGGCTCACGAACCGGGAGCCGGCCAGCAGGAACCGCCAGGGCGTCTCGGCGCCGCGGGTGATCCCGATCCGCCGGTCGGCCACGACCGCGGCCGACCCGGCGCGGGGCTCGAACCGGAACGGCGCCTGCGCCACGGGCGCCCGGTCCAGCGCGTCGGTGACGCCCAGCGCCTGGCAGAGCCGGCCTGGGCCGGCGCAGAGCAGCCGCGGCGCCTCCGTGCCCCGGCGCGCCGCCATGGTGGGAAGCCCCTCCGTCGGCTCGAGGGCCCGGAGCAGCACCGCGCTGCCGGGCTCGCAGACGAGGTTCAGGCACCAGTGCATGCCGTAGGAGCGGTAGACGTAGGCGTGGGCGGGGGGCCCGAACATGCTGGCGTTGCGCCGGGTCGGCCCGGCGAAGCTGTGGGAGGCCGGATCGGTCCGGTCGTAGGCCTCGGTCTCGACGATGATCCCGCCCGCCGCGCCGACGAACAGCCGGGCGCCGATCAGCTCGGCCGCCACCGCGGCGGCGTGGCGGGCGAAGAAGTATTCCAGCATCGGGCCTCCGGTTTCGGGCGGGCTACCAGATTCCGCAATCCTGCGATCCGCACCGTCGTTCCGGGGCGCCGCAGGCGAGCCCGGAACGATGCGAGCGCGGATCGCGGGGACGATTCCGCGGCCGCCGACGCTGCGTCGGCGTCATCCGGGACGGGGCAACCCGGCCCCCTCCCCTCGGGTTGGCCCCACCACACGGACACGCGCGCCGGGGAGGCGTCGGAACCTGAGCATTTCCGGGACGGTCGATGTCGCCATCGTGGGCGCGGGCGCCGCGGGCCTCGCCGCGGGGCGGCGACTGTCCGCGTGCCGGCCTGATCTGCGGATCCAGGTGCTGGAGGCGCAGGACCGCACCGGCGGGCGAGCGCACACGGTCGTGCCCGACGCCGTCGGCGCGCCCCTCGACCTCGGCTGCGGCTGGCTGCACGGCGCCGAGCGCAATCCGTGGCTCGCCATCGCCGGGGACTTCGGCTTCCACGTGGACCGCACCCCCGCTCCCTGGGACGTGCAGTACCGGGACCTCGGCTTCCCGCCCGCGGACCAGCGCGCCTACGAGGCCGCCTCGGAGGCGTTCCACGCCCGGCAGGCGGCGGCCCAGGGCGATCCCGTGGACCGGCCCCTCGGGGCGCTCCTCGAACCGGACGATCCCTGGAACGGGCTGCTCAATGCCGTCAGCACCTACGTGAGCGGCGCCGAACTCGACGACCTCTCGACCCACGACGCCGCCCGCTACCAGGTCCACGGATCGGACTGGCGGGTGACGGAGGGCTACGGCCGCCTCGTGGCGCGCTACGGCGACGGCCTGCCGGTGGCGCTCGGCACGCCGGTATCGCGGGTCGACCACGGGGCGGCCGGCCCGGTCCGGCTGGAGACCCCGCGCGGGACGCTCCGGGCCGGCGCCGTCGTGGTGACGGTCTCGACCAATGTGCTGGCCGAGGGCGCCATCCGCTTCGATCCGCCCCTGCCCGGCAAGCAGGCGGCCGCGCACGCCCTACCCCTCGGGCTCGCCAACAAGGTCTTTCTCCACCTCGTCAGGCCGGAGGAACTGCCGGCGGACGCCCACCTGATCGGCAACCCGCGCAGCGCCCGGACGGGCGCCTACCACCTGCGCCCCTTCGGCCGGCCGGTGATCGAGGGCTATCTCGGCGGCGCGCTGGCCCGGGACCTGGAGCGCGCGGGAAGCGGGGCCGCCGCCGCCTTCGCCCTCGACGAACTGGTGGCGCTGCTCGGCGCGGATTTCCGCCGCCGGGCCACGCTCCTGACCGCCACGCGCTGGGGGCAGGACAGCGCCGTGCGCGGCTCCTACGCGTATGCGAGGCCCGGCGCCGCGGATCGGCGCGCGGTCCTGGCAGCGCCCGTGGGCGAGCGGCTGTTCTTCGCCGGAGAAGCGACGTCCCCGGACGCCTTCACCACCGTGCGCGGCGCCTACGAATCCGGGCGCCGCGCGGCGGACGAGGTTCTGGCCGCGCTCGGGGAGCAGGCGGTGGGTCCGTCCCGCGGGCCGGCGCGTTGACCGGCGTGCCCCACCTCGTCCAGGCCCGCCTCGTCAACGACCCGTTCTCGGATCCCGGCGTCCATCTCGACTTCCGCCACGCGCGCCGTGCCCTGCTGTTCGATCTCGGCGACGTCGCGTCACTCTCGGCCCGCGAGCTGATGCGGGTGAGCGACGTCTTCGTGTCGCACGCCCACATGGACCATTTCGCCGGCTTCGACCGTCTGCTGCGGATCTGCCTGCATCGCCCGCTGCCCCTGCGCCTCGTCGGGCCGGAGGGGTTCATCGCCCGGGTCGCGCACCGCCTCCACGCCTACACGTGGAACCTGCTCGGGCCGCACACGCCGGATTTCCGCATCCGGGTCGAGGAGTTCGACGGCACCCGCCTCGTGCGCGCGGCGGAGTTCCGCGCCCCGGAGCAGTTCGCCGAGCGCGCGGTCGCGCCGACGGATCCCGGGCCCGGCCGGGTGCTGACCGAGGAGGAGTTCCGGATCGACGCGGTGCGACTCGATCACGGCATCCCGTCGCTTGCCTTCGCGCTGGTCGAGCCGGTGCGGGTGAATGTCTGGCAGGGGGCGCTGGAGCGGCTCGGCCTCGTGCCGGGCCCTTGGCTCGGCGCGGCCAAGCGCGCGGCGCGCCGCGGCCTGCCGCCGGAGACCGCCGTGCCGGTGGCCGAGGGCCGGACCCTGCCCCTGGGCGACCTCGTCGCGGACCTCTTCCGGGTCGGCCCGGGCCAGAAGGTCGCGTACGTCACCGACACGGCGGACACGCCGGACAACGTCGACCGGATCCGCGCCCTGGCGACCGGCGCCGACACGCTGTTCATCGAGGCCGTGTTCCGGGAAGCCGACCGGGCGGCGGCCGCGCGCACCCGGCACCTCACCGCCGCCCGCGCCGGGGCGCTGGCCCGGGACGCGGGGGTGCGGCGCGCCGTGCCGTTCCACCATTCGGCCCGCTACGCCCAGGCGCCGGAGGCGCTGACGCGGGAGTTCTGGGCCGCCTTCGCGGGCGGACACCCGAACCTGGCCGACGCGGACCGGCCTCGCGCCGCCGAGGTGAAATAAATCCGACACGGTCGAAGTCTTGCTGGTACGAGAAGCGCCAAACAGGCGGGCAAGCGGCCGATCCCAGCGGACCTCCCAGCATGATGCGGACCCTATCGATCGCGACGCTGCGCTCCGCCGAGCCGGGCGCGCGGGACCGCGCGGCCGCGCCCGCCACCCGGAGCCCCCTGAGCCTGCGGCGCCTCCGGCTGGGCAGCGGCCTGATCCTGTTCGGCTACGTGCTGACCCACTTGGTCAACCACGCCCTGGGCAACGTCTCCCTCGACGCCATGGAGGACGGCCTCGACGTCGTCACGGTTGTCTGGCTCAACCCGCTGGGCCTGACGCTGCTCTACGGCGCGCTTCTGGTCCATCTCGTGCTCGGGCTCCAGGCGCTCTACGCGGCCCGCTTCTTCCGCTGGCGGCCGTCCGAGACCCTGCAGCTGGTCTCAGGCCTGCTGATCCCGCCGCTGCTCATCAGCCACATCGTCGGGACGCGGGTCTCTTTCGCCACCGAGGGGCTCGAGAAGGGCTACGCGCAGGAACTCTACGCCTTCTGGGTGGCCGCGCCGCCGCTGGGCCTGATGCAGGTCGCCGTCCTGATCGTCGCCTGGATCCACGGCTGCATGGGCCTGCACTTCTGGCTGCGCCTGAAGCCGGCCTTCGGGCGCATGGCGCCCTGGCTGCTGGCGCTCGCCGTCCTGGTGCCGGTCCTGGCGCTGCTGGGCTTCGCGCAGGGCGGCCGGATGATCCTGGCCCTGGCGCAGGATCCGGCGTGGCGGGCCGAGGCCCTCCGGCCCGTCCATGTCGGGCTGCCCGATCAGGTGGCGCGGCTCGCCGCCATCCGGGACGGGATGCTGGGGACTTATGCGGGGCTGGTGGCGGCGGTCGTGGCGGCGCGCGGCGTGCGGACGCTGGCGGAGGTCAAGCGCGGCACGATCCGGCTGAGCTACCCCGACGGCCGGATCGTGCGGGTGCCCCGGGGCACCAGCGTGCTGGAGGCGAGCCGGCGCAACCGGATCCCCCATGCCAGCGTCTGCGGCGGCCGCGGCCGGTGCTCCACCTGCCGGATCCGCGTGACCGACGGCAGCGACGGCGCACCCAGCCCCGGCCGCACCGAGCGCTCGGTCCTGGAGCGCATCGGCGCCGGGCCGGGGGTGCGCCTCGCCTGCCAGTTCCGGCCCGAGACCGACATGGCGGTGGTGCCGCTCCTGCCGCCGCAGCCGCGGGCGCGGCAGGCGGACCTCCTCGACCGGGCCCAATCCGGCGAGGAGCGGTTCATCGTGGCGATGTTCGTCGACCTGCGCGGCTCGACCCGGCTCGCCGAGGAGCGCCTGCCCTACGACACGGTGTTCATCATCAACCGCTTCCTCGGCGCCGTGGGCGACGCCGTGCGCGAGGCGGGCGGCTCGACCAACCAGTTCCTCGGCGACGGGCTGCTCGCCCTGTTCGGCCTGGAGAGCGAGCCCGAGGCGGCGGCCCGGGACGCCCTGCGGGCGGTGGAGCGCATCGCCGAGGCGGTCGACACCCTGAACGACCTGCTGGCGGCCGACCTGGAGCACACCCTCCGGTACGGGATCGGCGTCCATGCCGGCCCGGCCATCGTAGGCGCGATGGGCGACGCCACCGACGCCCGCTTCACGGCGCTCGGCGACACCGTCAACGTCGCGTCCCGGCTGCAGGGGCTGACCAAGGCGCTGGGCTGCGTGGCGGTGGTATCGGAGGCGGTCTACCGGGCGGCGCGCGTGGCGCCGGAGGCGATCCGGGACGTCGCGGTGGACGGGCGGTCGGAGGCGGTGCGGGTCAGCGCCCTCGGGAGCGCCTGACGCCTCCGTCCTTGCGAGCGCAGCGAAGCAATCCAGGGTGGCGCCACACTGCCAATAGGTCCCGCTGCCCTGGGTCGCTTCGCTGCGCTCGCGATGACGGGTGATCCGTGCGGAGGGCGCGTGTCACGCCCGGTGCGGGTGCTCCGCCCCCAGCCGCGGCGCCAAGACCAGCATCAGCGGCACCACGGCGAGCGCCGTCCCGGCCGACGCCACCGCGGCCCAGTGCGGGCCGGCCGCGTCGCCGAGCCTTCCGTAGAGCAGCGGCGCGGCGAGGGCGCTGCCGCCGAGCGTCCAGGTGTAGAACACCGCGAAGGCCCGCTCGACGCGGCCCCCGGGGGCGAGTTCCGGCACCGTCCCGTAGAGCACCGAGGAGGTGCCGTTCAGCATCACGCCGAGCACCGGCAGAAGGATCAGCCCGGGGGCGAGCGGCAGCACGATCACCGCCAGGATCGCCAGCGCCGTCCCGGTCTCGGTGAGGATCACGGTCCGCGTCACGCCGAGACGCTCGCCGAGGCGCCCGCACACGGCCTTGCCGAGCGCGCCGCCGACGAAGACCAGCGACAGCGCGAGGCCCACGGTGGTCAGCGCCGCGCCCTTCTCCTGCAGCAGGAACGGCAGGTAGAGCAGGAAGGCCGGCCGGGCGGCGTTGTCGAGCATGCCGATGGCGACGAGGAGCCGGAAGCCCGTGGGGCTCCGCGCGCCGCCGGTGGCCCGATGGGCCACCCGCTTGGACGCTGCCGGGCCCTCGTGTGATGCCGGCTCACGCGGAAGCAACCGCCAGACCGCCAGCGCCACGACGATTCCCGCCCCGGCGATCACCCACAGCGCGTGTCGCCAGCCCGTCAGGGTCAGTAGCAGGCCGACCAGCGGCGGGACCGCCGCCTTCCCGAGATCGCCGGTGAAGTTGTAGGTGCCCAGCGGCCCCCGCGCGCCGGGACCGTAGGCCCGGGCGATCACCGCCGAGGCCAGGGGGTGCTGGGTGCTGCTGCCCGCGCCGCCGAGCAGGAGGCCGATCCCGAGCCCGACGAGGCCGCCCGAGGCCCCCGCGATCGCGTAGCCGGCCGCGCTGAGCAGCGTCCCGAGCACCAGCACGGTCCTGGCGCCCCACGCTTGAGCGAGGCGGCTCGCCGGCATCTGCAGGGCCGCCAGGGCGCCGTTGTAGAGGGAGCGCAGGAACGCCAGGGCCACGTAGTCGAGGCCGAATTCCGCCTGCCAGACCGGCAGCAGCACGTAGATCAGGTCCGTGTAGCCGTCGTGGAGGGCGTGGTTGACCCCCGCGGCCGCCAGGGTGCGCCGGGCCTCCGGCACGGGGGCCCGTTCGGACGAGGCGGTCAGATCGGACGCGACGGACATCCAGCTTCCTTCGTGGTTGCCAAGCAGCATGGCGCCCTGGTCGGTGGCTGACAAACGACTTATGCTGACGCTCGCGTGAGGAAACCTGACCCGTGCACCGCCGCCTGCCGCCGCTCAACGCCCTGAAGGCCTTCGAGGCGGCGGCCCGGCACGGCAGCTTCACCCGAGCGGCGGACGAGCTGCGGGTCACCCACGGCGCGGTGAGCCGGCACGTGCAGATGCTGGAGGCGTGGCTCGGCCTGCCGCTCTTCGCGCGCCACAACCGGCGCGTGGCCCTCACCGAGGCGGGGGCGGCCTACGCCACCGACATCGGCGCCGCCCTCGACCGGATCGCCCTGGCCACCGCCCGGCAGGCCGAGCGCGGGCGGCCGCGCCTGCTCCACGTGAACGCGCTGGCCACCTTCACCCTGCGCTGGCTGATCCCGCGCCTGTCCGGATTCCAGGTGGCCAACCCGGCGATCGAGGTACGGCTGACCACCTCGAACGTGCCCCTGGCACGCTTGGCGGAGCCGTTCGACGTGGCGATCCGGGGCGGTCCGGACAGCCGTCCGGGCCACATCGCGCAGGCCTTCCTGTCCGAGCGGCGCATTCCCGTATGCAGCCCGGCGCTGCTGCAGCGCCTGCCGCTCGCGCGGCCGGAGGATCTTCGCCGGCACACGCTGCTGCACGCCGCGACGCTCCAGCGGGTCTGGCCGGACTGGCTGCGGGAAGCCGGCGTGCCCGACCTGACGCCGCAGGCCTCGGTGACGCTGGAGCACTTCTACCTGACGCTCCAGGCCGCCCTCGACGGGCTCGGCGTCGCCATGGGCCCCGAGCGGCTGATCGCCGACGACGTGGCCGCCGGCCGCCTCACTCTGCCCTTCGCCGGCCCGTCCCTGCCGGCGCGGAGCTACTACACCTACGTCCCCGAGCCGCGTGCGGAGGATCCGGCGGTGCGGGCCTTCTGCGGCTGGCTCGCCGCGGCGGCGCAGCGGCCGTGAGATCCCGTCCTTGCGCGCGCAGCGAAGCAATCCAGGGCAGCGCGACATCTGTCAGCGTGGCGCGACGCTGGGTTGCTTCGCCGCGCTCGCAAGGACGGTTCGGAGTGGCGCCCGGGCGCGGTCCGGCGCATGGATCGGATCCGGAACGCGCCCGACACAGTCCGGGTTGGCGTGAGACGCTTCTGCCGAAGGTGACCGCATGGCGCGCAAGCGTCTCCGCCCGACGATCGAGAGCCTGATCGACTCCCTCGGCCGCCTCGGCCTCGCGCCGGACGCGGTCGACCTCGACCGGCTGCTCGCCCAGCTCGAACTGCCCGATTACGGCGCCGAGGTGGAGGACGACCGCGTCGCCCGGGCGCTCCGCGAGATGCAGGCGGCTCGGGCCTTCGCGGAGACCGGCATCCCGGCGATCCGGAAGGCGATCCCCAATCTCCGGGCCGTGGTCACAAAGGACCACCGCATCACCTGGCTGATCCGCACCGAGATCCCGCTCCTCGACAACGGCCGCCTGGACCTGCGCCTCGACATCGCCCCCGAGCCGGAGGCGGCCGAGATCCTGGCCCGCATGGCCGCCCGGAACGACCCGGCCCACCGCCTGGACGCCTTGCGCGAGGCGGTGGCGCGCACCGCGCTCCAGGCCACCCGCGCCCTGCACAAGCCGGTCGACCGGCTGCGGGCGCAGCTCCTCGTCGACCTGCGCGAGGTCGGGGCGGACGCCGCCGCCTACATCGCCCACATGGACCGGTCGCTCCGGTCCCGGGTCTTCACCTACGGCCCGAAGCTCGCCCGCGGCCTCAACGACACGCTGACCCCCGTGCGCCGCCACGCCAAGGCGGTGGCGCGCGAGGGCTCGCGCCTGCGCCGCCTGCGCGATCAGGTCGGCTTCGGGGCCTATATCGAGCGGTTCACCGCCGCCCGGCGCCTCAACCGGACAATCCTGTTCCACATGGGGCCGACCAATTCCGGCAAGACCTACGCGGCGCTCCAGCACCTGACGGCGGCCGAGACCGGAGCCTACCTCGCGCCGCTCCGGCTGCTGGCGCTGGAGAACTACGAGACCCTGCGCGAGCGGGGCCTGCGCGCCGGCATGATCACCGGCGAGGAGGTGCTGGGCGAGGCGAACCCAACCCACACCGCCCGCACCATCGAGACCGCCGACCTGACCCGGCCGATCGACGTGGCGGTGATCGACGAGATCCAGATGCTGTCGGACCCCGACCGCGGCTGGGCCTGGACCAACGCGCTGTTCGGCGTCGCCGCCAGGACCGTGATCGTCTGCGGCTCCGACGACGCGCTCTCGTATGTCCGCCGCGCCGCCGAGGCCGCCAACGAGTCCCTGGAGGTGATAACCTTCACCCGCAAGTCGCCGCTCCTGCTGCTGGAGGAGCCGGTGCCGCTGGAGAAGGTCGAGGCCGGCGACGCGGTCGTGGCCTTCTCCCGCCGGGCCGTGCACGAGAACCGCGAGATCCTCGTCGCCCGCGGCCACCGGGTGGCGACGATCTACGGCGCCCTGTCGCCGGAGGTCCGCCGGGCCGAGGCCGCGCGCTTCCGCTCCGGCGAGGCCAACGTGCTGGTCACCACCGACGCGATCGGCATGGGGCTGAACCTCGGGCCTCTGAAGCGGATCGTGTTCTCGGCGGTGCGCAAGTGGGACGGCACCGCCGAGCGGGCGCTGACCCATTCCGAGATCCGGCAGATCGCCGGCCGGGCCGGCCGCTACGGCCACCAGGATGTCGGCTACGTGGCGGCGACCGACCCGTACGCCGCCGAGCCGATCCGCACCGCCCTCTCGGGCGCGCCGACGGCGCCGGCGGCCGACACGCGCTTCTTCGTCCGCCCGGATCTCGGGGCGATCCGCTCGGTGGCCGAGGAGATGCGCACGCACAGCCTGCACGAGGTGCTGACCCACTTCGCCCGGGCGACCTTCTACGCCGGCTCGCCGTTCCAGCCCTCGGCCCTGGAGGAGGTGCTCGACGTCGCCCGGATCGTCGACCGGGCGCGGCTGCCGATCGAGGAGAAGTTCGCCTTCTCGGTCTGCCCGATCGACCGACGCGACGAGATCGCCATGGGCCTCCTGGAGCGCTGGTGCCAGGCCAGGGCCACCGGCCTCACGGTCCCGGCGCTGCGGGGCAACCTCGCGGGCGAACTCGACTACCAGGAGCGGACCGTGAAGCTCGCCAGCGCCTATCTGTGGCTGTCGCGGCGCTTCCCCGAGACCTTCGACGACGTCGACGCCATCCGCCACATGCGCGGCCGCGCCAACGACGCCATCGAGCAGCACCTGCGCGAGACCGCGACCCGCAAGGCGGAGCGGCGAAGCCGCCGGACGAGCGGGGCGCGGTGAGACGCAGCATCCGGGCATGAAAAAGCCCGCCGCGCTTCAGGACGCGGCGGGCTTTGTAATGTGATGGCGAGATGATGTTGGTTGCTGGGACCAGCAACACCCGATCTCGGCGTGATCCGACGATTCGTTCCGTGCACAGATCGTTGGCCATGAGGGAATGCCACGCCCTACTCTCGCGCCTGATCGAAGGAGTTATACTGAAGTGAGCGGAGTAGTTGCTCGAGCCGAGACGGGCTCGGCGCCCTTCCAGCCCGGCACCTCATAGCCCGGCACCTCGGTCGCGGTGTCGAACACCCCGGCCATCAGATCAGCACCCCGCCACCGAAGCTGACGAAATTCACGAACAACGTGCTGGAGGCGAAGGCGATCGGCAGGCCGAATACTACTGGATCAGCCGGCGACATAGCCTAACCTGTAGCCGAAGGCCGGCGCGAGGCCGGTCGAGATGTTGACGATGAGTGCGTTGATCTTGGCGAGCGGCCCATTGACAACTGCAACAGCATCAATGCGCTGGAGCGCGAGAACGATGAACTCCGACAAGCCAATGAGATCATGAGGAAAGGATTGAGCTATTGTACCTTGGCGGTATTCGACCGCCGAAATGGCGTAATGTAACCGAGAGAAACTCCGAAAAGCCCGGTGCAGTTCAGAAGACTGTGGAAGCGGTGCGAACCGAGAGAAGCCAAGCGGATCTGGGCGCGGCAATGCCAGCTTGAATAGATTGAACCAAGTTCGAACGTAGATCACAGAATACACTAGCTGGGCGTCTTAGGAACTATTGACGTAGACTATCCAAAATCATCCGTCAGGTTTAACATAGTCGGCAATGAAGCATACCGATATACTGCAGCAGCTGTAAATAAAAACTAAGACAATCCGATGAACATAAGATGTCAATTGAACTTATCCTCTTGATCTGCCCTCTTTATGAACTCGCAAAAGGGAATCAAGAGAACGTTTTTTTCTAATTTTGCCTTATTGCGACTCAACCTAACATATGATTTATGATCAAAAAGCCAGCCCGCACTGTGCCGCAGATAAACATACTGTAGATATATATAAATCAGCACCGATATAGAGAATAGAATAATATATTGTCCGCGAGAATAACATACTCTGCTGCCAAAATTGGGCCGACAACAATTCAAGCAATTTAGAAAATTCTCGCAAAACACTATCGAAGGCCGCAAGAAGCATAACGACAGCCGTAGATGAGCTGATTTTTTGAGGGATGATTGTTACACCTCCACCACTGAAGGAATGACGCGATGAACGAAAGAGAAGGTTCCATTGCTCCGAAAGAACGTATTAATATTCGATATGTTCCGGCGACAATGGGGCAAATATCTGAGGCGGAATTGCCGCTCAAGCTCGTTGTGCTCGGAAATTTCCTCGGGAAAGGGGATACGACTCCCGTCGAAGAGCGAAGAATGGTCAATGTTGATAAAAACACCCTTTCGACAATCATGAGCGAATTTGGAATCGAAAAGGAAATTGCTGTCCGTAACGTACTCGATGAGCAAAATGGCAGCACAGATCTGAGCGTTAATTTGAAATTTGAGTCGTTTAAGGATTTCGAGCCGGATTCCCTGGTTCAACAAGTGCCAGAGCTCATGAAGATGATGCAGTTGCGCGAGGCGCTGGTTGCGCTGAAGGGGCCGCTGGGAAATATGCCGGCATTTCGTAAGCGGATGCAGCAAATCCTTGAAAACGAGGAGAGCCGAAGCCGCCTGATTGCCGAGCTGGAAGCCCTTTATCAGGGTGATTCGAACGCATCCTAAGATGCCGTCCAAGCGAAAGTCCGTCTCTGATCGATATCGGAACAGCGTCGTAGCGTCCCGATATCGATACGGGTGGGCTAAATCTGCCTGAGTAGCGCCGTGCACAATTGCACAATATTCACGTGACCTCCATTTGTCCGATACGATCTCAAGAGGCCATCATGGAAACTCTGGTTTCAGCACCGTCATCCCAGAGGATTCCGAGCGGGTCTGAATCCCTACTGGAGCAGATTATGGAGGAAACTCGGATCCATCCAGGAGAGGAGGGGTACGATGTTGCGCGCATGGGCGTGCAGGTATTTATCGCTGACCTTTTGAAATCGGATGAACATAGTCAGAAGATCAACAAATTTCTTGTTGACCGAATGATCGTTGAAATCGATAGGAAGGTCAGCGCGCAGGTCGACGAAATCCTGCACCACCCGGAATTCCGAGAGTTAGAGGCGGCTTGGCGTAGCCTTAAGATTCTGGTCGATCGGACCGATTTTCGAGAAAATATAAAAATTGAATTGTTGTCGATCTCAAAGCAGGAATTGCTCGACGATTTTGAGAATGCGCCGGAAGTAGTGCAATCCGGTCTATACAAACAAGTATACTCCTCAGAATATGGTCAATTCGGCGGCGAGCCGGTTGGCGCGATAATTGCGAATTTCGATTTTGGGCCGTCCGTCCCGGACCTTAAGCTCCTTCAGTACGCAGCATCCGTAGGGGCTATGGCGCATGCTCCGTTCATTGCGGCAGCCGCTCCGCAGATGTTTGCAATCGATAGCTATCTCGAACTCCCCAATGTCCGCGATCTGGCCTCGGTCTTCGAAGGGCCCCGGTATCGTAAATGGAACGCGTTGCGAGAGAGTGAAGATAGCCGCTATATCGGCCTTACCGGGCCGCGATTTCTTCTCCGCCAGCCTTACCATCCCATCGACAACCCCGTACGTAGCTTTGCATACAACGAAGATGTGACTTCACATCACGAGAACTATTTATGGGGCAATACGGCTTTTCTCTTGGCATCACGTATAACGGACAGTTTCGCGAAATATCGTTGGTGTCCCAATATCGTTGGACCTAAGTCCGGTGGTGCGGTTCATGATCTACCTATTCACGTCTACGAGTCGCTGGGGCAGATTGAGGCCAAGATTCCGACTGAGGTGTTGATTACCGACCGCCGAGAATACGAGTTGGCCGAACTCGGTTTCATTGCGCTGACCATGCGCAAAGGCTCGGACAACGCGGCATTCTTCTCGGCTAACACGATCCAGAAGCCGAAACGGTTTCCCGGGACCAAGGAAGGTAAAGCGGCTGAGACCAATTATAAGCTCGGCACACAGCTTCCTTATCTCTTCATTGTCAACCGGCTCGCTCATTACATCAAGGTTTTGCAGCGCGAGCAGATTGGCTCGTGGAAAGAGCGGGCGGACCTTGAGCGTGAACTCAATATCTGGTTGCGCCAGTATATTGCCGATCAGGAAAACCCGCCTTCCGAGGTTCGGTCGCTCCGTCCCCTGAGGGATGCGACCGTCCAAGTCAGCGATGTTGAAGGTGATCCGGGTTGGTATCAGGTGATGCTGAAGGTTCGGCCGCATTTCAAATACATGGGTGCGAATTTTGAATTGTCGCTCGTTGGCAAGCTTGACAAATCTGATGCCACGACGACGGCTTGATAAGCAGCCGCATTGTGTCCGGGTTTAACTCCGTCTCCCCTCCCGCATCGGCCCACCGGTTGACTATGATCTCACGCAAACCTGTGGCGGCATCGGCATCACGCCTGCGTAACTTGAACGGAAGCCTCTTCGATCGCCTTGTGGCGGACGAGGAGGATATTGGGCACCTCTCCGGACTGGACGTCGATGGGGCGCAGATCGCTTCGATCAAAAGCAATCTCGGCCGCGTGCTCAACCTTCGCGCGGGCGGCGCAGCTGCCAACCCCGGGTTGGGCATCATCGATATGAACGACGGGGCGGTCCGCTCCAACGACATGATCCGGCAGATCGCCGAGTCGATCCGCGGTTGCATCGCGATGGGCGAGCCGCGGATCGCTGATGTACGGGTCGGCTACATCGCCGCAACCGACGAGCCCTTAAGCCTGCGCTTCCGCATCACAGCGCGCATCGGCAAAGCTGAAGCCGAATCCTCCGCTGAATTCGATCTGTGCTTGAACAACAACCGTCGCTTTATCTTGAGTTGAGTGTCAGATCGATGCCAAGCCTGTTTCACGATGAGCTTAATTACTTGCGAGAGTCCGGAAAGGAATTCTCGCGCCTGAACCCGAAACTTTCGAGATATCTTTCTGAGAGCAGCACGGATCCGGACGTGGAGCGGCTGCTGGAGGGATTTGCGTTCCTGACCTCACGCGTCAGGGAAAAGATCGAAGACGATCTGCCCGAACTCACACATTCGCTCGTGCAGCTGCTGTGGCCCAACTTCCTCCGGCCCTTCCCTCCGACCTGCCTCATGCAATTCCGGCCGATCCGCGGCACGATCACCGAAGCCCATGTCATTCCGCGGGGGATGGCGATGCGCGCCCGGCCGATTGAGGGTAGATCGTGCGACTTTCGCACGACGGCGGACTGCCTTGTCTACCCGGTCGAACTGACCGACGTGACACATACCCGTACGCAAGATCGATCTCAGCTTGCCTTGAGCTTCGCGATGCTGAGCGAACGCACGGTAGGCAGCGTCAACTTTTCAGATTTGCGCCTTTGGTTCACGGGTGACGCGATCGTCGCGCAGACGCTATATCTCTGGTGCCTACGCTATCTCCTGGCCTTGCACGTCACGACACCGGACGGGCGGCGGGTGAGGTTGCCGAATACCAGCGTACGGGCCGGTGGCTTCGCCGTCGACGAAACGTTGTTACCCAGCGCATCGACGGCATTCGATGCCTATCGGCTGCTCCAGGAGTTCTTCGTCTTTCCCGACAAGTTCCACTGTGTCGATATCGACGGGCTCGCGGCGGCCACGGCGGGCAGCGAGGCTGAGGAGTTCGGGCTGGACTTGGAGTTCGAGCGGCCACTGCCGGCCCATGTGAAATTACGCGCCGACAATGTACGGTTGTTCTGTTCGCCTGCCGTCAACCTGTTCGAGATCGACGCTGAGCCAATCGCTGTCGATCATCGCAAAGTACAATACCGGGTCAGGCCGTCCGGAAATGACCACGCAGCCTGTGAAATCTTTTCCATCGACAATGTCGTCGGCTTTCGTGCTTCAGAGAAGGATAGGCGTTTCCAGATCGAGCGCGCCTACCCTGCTTTCGAATCGTTCCATCACGAAGTCGAAATGGCCTCTCGGCGAGAGCAGGTCTACTACCGTCAACGCCTCACGGCGGCGGCAAACGAGGCCGGATTCGAGCACGCGATCACCTTCATACTGCATGATGGCGAACAGGCGGTGCCTGCTGAAGAGGCGATGAGCATCCGGCTAACCTGCTTCAACCGAACGAGGGCGGTCGAACTGGCCATCGGCGACATCGACCTCGCGACCGATTCGAGTCCATCCTTTATCGAATTCTCAAACATTACCCGGCCGACGGCACCAGTCTATCCGCCGATCGATGGAGCGCTGAACTGGAACCTTATCTCCAATCTGTCGCTCAATTATATGTCGCTGCTGGATAAGAACGCTCTCGGTGTGATCCTGCAGATCTACGACTACCGAACGCTGACCGATCGGCAGGCAGAGCGGGCGGCGCGTCTGCGTCTCGGCGGCATCCGTAACCTGAGCACCCGGCCGGTGGACGTGTTGTTCAAAGGGCGCCCAATTCGCGGAATCCGCTCAATCCTCACGCTCGACGAGACATGCTTCCAGTCAGAGGGGGAGATGTACCTCTTCGGTAGCATCCTCAAGGAATTCATCGCCATCAGCACGACCACCAACTCGTTTCACGAATTGGAATTGCGCGGCGAGAACAACGGCGAGATTTATAGATGGCCAGCGACAATCGGCCGTCAGCCGTTGATCTGATCCGCGCCGAGGCCGAGGCACGGGCTCCAGCCTACGCCTTCTATCGCCTTGTGCAGATGATCCAGGACGCCCTCGACGACGGACGCGAGGTCGGCACGCATCTCCGGCCAGCCGAGGAAAGGATCATCTTTGAAGTCGATCATAGCCTGGGTTTTCCACTTTCGGACGTGGCCAGCATGCGGCTGCTCAACCCGGCCTGCGACGGTGCGCGGGCGGATTCGCCGCCGTGCTTTGTGATCACTGTCACCTTCCTCGGGCTTCACGGTTCGGGATCGCCGCTGCCCTCCTATTATGTCGAGCAGATCGCCGGTTACGATCCGAAGGGATCGGTGCTGACAGATTTCTTCAACTTCTTTCACAATCGTCTGATCGGCCTTCTCCATCGCGGTTGGCGCAAGTATCGGTATTACATGCGCTACCGTCCCGGCGGGGAGGATGACTTCTCTCGGGGAATCTACTCTCTCTTCGGCCTCTATGATGCACGGTTGAGGTCCGACTCAGGCATTTATTGGCCACGGCTGTTGTGCTTTGCCGGGGTCTTGGCGAGTCGGAACCGCTCGCCTGCCGTGCTTTCCACCATCATCCAACACACGTTTAGGCTCGAAAGAGTCTCGATCGAGGAATGGGTGCGACGCCGGGTGCCGATCCCAGAGCACCAGAAATGGGGCCTCGGCGCCGCCAATTCCCGCCTGGGCGAGGGAACCATCTCCGGCGATCGCGCCCCCGATGATCAGGGCAAGATCCGGGTGGTCATTCACGATCTCGACGACGGGCGCTTCCGGGATTTCCTGCCTCGCGGACAGGAGCATCGGCCGCTCCGCAACCTCGTGGAATTCATGCTCCGCGATCAGTTCGCTTACGATTTCAAGCTGTGCCTGCGTCCCCGTGCCACCCAGCCTATCACGTTGACGCGCGACGATCCTGGCCGGCTCGGCTGGTCGAGCTTTCTGGGCGACGGACGGCGTGACGAGGAACGGGTCGTCGTGATCACGGCGAGGGCATGAGGATGACGACCTTCCTCACTCTTGTCGTGGACAACACGGCGCTGCTCGAAGGTGGCACCCGGTCATCGATGGTCTTCCCGGCGGACGGGGGACTGATCGGCTCTGCGGCGGATTGTACCTGGACGCTGATCGACCGGCAGCAGACCGTCGACGGACACCACGCCCGGGTCTTCCAGGCGGATGGTCAATTCTGCGTCGAGTCGCTGAGCACGCGCGGTGTCCGGGTGAACCATTCGGTCCGAGCACTCGGCCCAGGCGAGCCCTTCCGGATCTCCGATGCGGACAGGCTCTCGATCGGCCGGTTCGACATGACGGCCTTCCTCATTCAGCAGGTCGACGAGGCGAGCAGGGCTGCCAAGTCCGAGGATTGGGCACGGAAGTTCATTTCCGTCGAGTCGATCGTGGATCCCCGCCGGGAGGAGGAGGAGCACCGCAACCTTCTGGATGAGACCCTCGTGGCGCAGCATGGGCTCGATCCATTCAGCGCGCGATTGAAGCAGAGCGAGGAAGACAAGGATCCTCTCTCCTTCCTCTCGGACCGGACGGTCCGTCGGGGCGATCCTGTCACCTCCGACCCAGTTGCGGCTCTGAACCGGGAAAGTCCTCCGGAAGGGGACACCAGCGCGGCCGGACTCGAGATGTACGTCCGCGGCCGCCCCATCGAGGGGCCACGGCCGGAAAGCCCTGACGATCTGCTGCCGACCTCGGCGTATTTCGCACCGCAACGGGTGAAGGATACTTCCATGAAAGCTGCCGAGCACGGTCGGCTGGACTTCCCGCTGGCCGGGATCCGCGATGAATTGGACAGCTATCTCGGCGAACTCGAGAATAACATGCGGGATCGCAAGGCCCACGCTGCGCGCGGTCCGGACGAGGTATCTGCCCGCGACGCTTGGCTCGGCGAAGTCCCGCTCGCGGAGGAGCGTGAGGTCGCACGGGACGATCTGGTCGATCATGTGGTCCTGCGGCCCCTCTGTGCGGCCCTCGGCCTTCCGGTCACATCCCTGACAGGTCCCGAAAGTGACCGTCTGGCCGCCGATATCGGCGAGGCCTTACGGACGGCGATCGACGGGCTGCGGAGGTTGAGCCAGGACCGGAGCGCGGCGGGTGTGCTGGCCAGTGACACCCATCTCCACGCCATCGAGGACAACCCGCTCCGCTTGGCCGGGGATGCGGACGAGGCCGTGCGGGACCTGTTTCTGGTTCACAGCCCGGTACACCTCTCAGCGAAGACGGCAATCGGCGAGAGCATCGTCAGCATCGAACACCATCAAGCTGCCGCCGCGGCCGCGACCGAGGCGGCATTGAAAGCTGTTTTTGCAGCCCTGTCTCCGGTCACTCTGGCCAGACGCTTTCTCAAATACAAAGGTCACGTTCCGCGAACCGGCGACCTCGATGCGTGGCATTGGGGAATGTACCAACATTACTATCGGGAAATCGCGTCCGACCGGCAGGGCGGCCTCGCGCGGCTGTTCTGGGAAGTCTTCCGACAGGTCCACGACCGTGAGATGCGCGCGCTCTCGGCAGGAGAATGAACCATGAGACGGGTGACGCCGCCTCGCGCCCTCCTGCTTTCCGTCGTCGTCGGCTGCCTAGCCGCCTGCACGCCGCTGCAGACGATCCAGGGCGCGACCAAGATCGGGCAGATCATGTTGAACCCCGACATGCCCATCGGGCCGCCGAAAGATCAGCCCTCGAAGGCGACGATCGCCATCTATGTCGAGGAAGATGCCAACAAGAACGCGTTCGGGCAGGCGGCGCCGGTCGATGTCTGGCTGTTCCAGCTCTCCGACGACACGCGTCTCAGGACTCTGGATTTCGCCACCCTTTCGGCATCACCCAAGGATGCGCTCGGGACTTCTTATGTCACCCATAAGGAAATACAAGTCGAACCTGGAAATTCCAAAGTCATAGAGGATTGGGAAATTGAAGAGGAGACGTCGAATTTCGGCGTCGCGGTCGGCTACAAAGATATCGACCACATCAACTGGCGTAGTCTGGATGCGATCAAGCCCAAAGGTGAGACTTACAAAATCGTCGTCGCGATCAGGGGCCGAAACGTCGCGATCCAAACGCATCGCTGAGCGGCAGGATATGCGCCAGCTTCCATCGAGGAAATAATGTCTCTTCGTAATGCCGTGATGTGGTCGGACGGCCTGTTCATCAAGCCGCAGCATCTGCAGCAGCAGCAGCGCTACCACGAATACGTGGCCCGGCGGCGCGGCGACGCACTCAGCGCCTACCAAGTGGGCTTCGAGCAGATCGAACTGAATACGGAAACTCTGCTTCACGGCAAGATCGACATCGTGCGCGCGAGCGGAATCCTTCCGGATCGGACGGTGTTCGAGATCCCGGGCGAGACACCGGCGCCTGGCGCCCTCGATCTTTCCGCGGTGACGGTCGTCAACGAGATCGTCTACTTGGCCGCGCCCCTTGTGGTGAGCGGTTTGCCCGAGATTCCGACCGGTGAGACCACCGCGAGGGGGGCCCGGTACCGGATCGCCGGCCAGGATGCCAACGACGTATCGAGCGACGACGCCGAGCCCTATTCGATCGAAGTCACGCAGCTCAACATGCGCCTGATGCTCGGGCGGGAGGACCGCTCGTCCTTCGCCTATCTCCCGGTGTGCCGGGTGCAGGAGAAGCAGTCGGACGGGTCGATCCGCCTCGACCCATCCTTCATGCCGACGAGCTACGGCCTTGAGGCGATCCCGCAGCTGACCCGTGTCCTCGACGATTTTACCGGCCTGCTTCACCAGCGCGCTTTGCAGATCGCGGGCCGGCTCGGCTCGTTGAGCCAGAATGGCGTTGCGGAGATCGCCGAATTCTTGCTTCTCCAGACAATCAACCGGTGGCAACCGATATTCAGGCATCTGTCAACTATCAAGCGCGTTCATCCTGAACGACTTTACGAAGTCTTCGCCTCTTGTGCCGGCGAGTTGGCCACTTTCACCCATGAGCAACGACTGCCCGAGGCTTGGCCGCCGTACAACCACGAGATGCCGGAACATTGCTTCGACCCCTTGGTCCGGTCGTTGCGGCGCTCGCTCACCACGATGTTGGAGCCCAATGCGATCGTCCTCGACCTGCACAGGCACAAATTCGGGGTCTTGACTGCGCCTCTGGCGGATCCGGACATGATCCGCACCTGCGCCTTCGTGCTGGCTGTGCGCGCCGCCATTCCCCTCGACCGGCTCGCCAAGACGTTTCCCTCGCAGGTCAAAGTCTCGTCGATCGAAAAGATCCGGGAACTGGTTCAGTCACATCTTCCAGGTGTCGTCCTGCAACCGATGCCGACCGCACCGAGACAGCTCCCGTATCACGCAGGATATACTTATTTTATACTTGACAATAATTCAGTTGGCTGGAAAGATCTGCTCAAATCCAGCGGCTTCGCCTTTCATATCGCCGGCGATTTCCCCGACCTCGAGATGCAGTTCTGGGCGATCCGTGGTCGAACGGACGGGAGGCTGTCATGACCGATCGCGCCCTCGCCCGCGCGTCGGAATTCGACGCGCGGGCGCTCTTCGATACCGATCCGAACGCCCTCGCGGCGCGGTCTCAGGATCTCACCGCAGTGCCACAGGTTGAGCCGCAGCGGCCGATCCCGTTCGAGATCCGCGGCAGCAGCCTCAACCGCGTGACCGACGCCAGTGCCGGCCTGATCGCCCTGATGCTGCGCATCGCCACGCTCGGCCATCTGGATGACGTCGACACGCTGCATCGCCGCTCCACCATCGAGATCGAGTCGATCGAGCTTGAGTTGCACCGGCTCGGCTATGACCGCGTGAGCGTGCTCGCCCTCCGCTACTGCCTCTGCTCGGCCTTCGACGAGGCCGTGATGAACAGTCCCTGGGGGCTTGAGACCAACTGGTCGGAGCGCAGCCTGCTCGCGACGTTTCACAATGAGACTTGGGGCGGCGAGAAGTTCTTCGTCATCCTCGCGCGGCTGATGACCGAGCCGAACCGGTACATCGACCTCTTAGAGTTCCTCTATCTCTGCCTCAATCTCGGTTACGAGGGCCGCTACCGAGCCATGCACAATGGCCGCGTTCAGCTTGAGGCGGTCATCAAGGAACTGCACGACGTCATCCGCACGGAGCGCGGCCCCACCGAGCCGCTGTCGCTCTTCAAGTCCGAGGGCATTGTTCAGAAGGCACACCGAGTCGCGTGGCAGACACCCATCAGCCTGGTGGTGATCGCGGCCTTCGCGACGGCGGTGCTCTTGTACCTGACGTTCTTCCTGCTGACGCGCTCTGAAGCCACGCGCTCCCTCGAACAGCTCAACCAGATCGTCGGCCGGTGAGAGACGTCATGCGCGACATCGAGTTGATGCCGGGGCTCATCGAGCGCCTCAACCCTGTCTGCCACGAGGCGTTGCAGGCGGCAGCCGTCGCCTGCGTGTCTCACGGCCACCGGGAAGTCGCGGTCGAACACCTCCTCGTGCCGCTACTGACGAAGCCCGGAGCGGATTGCCGGCTGATCGCCCACCATTGCGACGCCGATCCCGACCGGATCAAGAACGCGGTCGAGGGTGCGTTCGCACGATTTCGCACGGGAGACGGCGCATCCCCACGCTACTCGACGCTCGTCTGTGAGTTGTTGCAGGACGCGTGGATGGTGGCCTCCGTGCTCCTCGGGGAAGGGCAGATCCGCTCAGGCGCAATCCTGCTGGCTCTCCTGTCCGATCTCGGGCGCTACGCCCGTTTCGATTACGGCCTGCGTCTGGAGCAACTACCTCTCTCCCTTATCCGCGGGCAGTTCGACGCGATCGTGAAGGGTTCGGTGGAAACGCCGGCGATCACCATGGCGCCCGCCGCGCCCCAAGGGCCTGGGCACGCGCAAGATGCTGGCACCGCACTCGGACGCTACGGCCACGACTTCACCGAGGCGGCTCGCCAAGGGCGGATCGACCCGGTCTTCTGCCGAGACGATGAGATCCGCCAGATCATCGAGATCCTGGCCCGGAGGCGCAAGAACAATCCGCTCTGCGTCGGAGAGGCAGGTGTCGGTAAGACGGCTGTCGTGGAGGGGTTGGCTCTGCGGATCGTTCAGGGCGACGTGCCTGACTTCCTCGTCGGAGCGTCCCTCTACGGCCTCGATCTCGGTGCGCTCCAAGCGGGCGCCTCGGTCAAGGGGGAGTTCGAGCGACGGTTGAAGGCGGTGCTCGATGAAGTGAAGGCCGCCGACCGGCCGATGATCGTGTTCATCGACGAGGCTCACACGCTCATCGGCGCAGGTGGCCCGCAGGGCGGCTCGGACGGAGCCAACCTTCTGAAGCCCGCTTTGGCGCGGGGCGAGATCCGCGCCATCGCGGCGACCACGTGGTCCGAATACAAGAAATACTTCGAGAAGGACCCCGCCCTCGTCCGCCGATTCCAGCTCGTACAGCTCGCCGAGCCCGGAATCGAGCAGGCGCGCCTCATCCTCGGCGGCCTCGTTCCCGCCTACGAGAAGGCGCATGGCGTCTTCATATCCAGCGCCGGCGTGGCCGCGGCGGCCGCGCTCGCAGCGCGCTATATCAGCGGGCGCCAGCTTCCCGACAAAGCGATCGATCTGCTTGATACCGCCTGCGCGCGAGTCAAGGCGAGTGCCTCCGGCGCGCCCCATCGCATCGACGTGCTGCGCCGCGAGGAGTTGATGCTCACACACGAGGCGGAGGCGCTGAACCGTGACATCGATGCCGGCCACCCATCCGGCAAGTTCGGTGAGCGGCTGAGCCAGATCGAGGAGCGCCGCACCGCGATCACGGCACAGATCGACCGCCTCTCCGGAGAGCATGACCTCCAGAGGCGGCTGGCCGGAGAACTCGTCGCGCTTCGTTCCGCGCCGACGACGGCGGAGACACGGACCGCGATGGAGCGGCTGCGGGCGGAATTCGCGCGCGTGCGCGAGACCGAGCCCCTGGTTGCGCTGGAAGTGGGAGTCGATGAAGTCGCTTCGGTCGTCTCCGATTGGACCGGCATCCCCGTCGCGGCCATGACCCAGGACGAGGCCCTCCGACTGACGACGCTCGGACGGCGCATCAAGGACGCGATCCGCGGGCAGGATCACGCGATCGACCTGATCGTGGAACAGCTGCAGACCGCACGGCTCGACCTCCACAAGGCTGGGCGCCCGATTGGGGTGTTCCTGCTGGTCGGTCCATCGGGCGTGGGCAAGACCGAGACGGCTGTGCAGGCGACGCGGCTGCTGTTCGGTTCCGAGCGCTTCCTGACCACGATCAACATGACCGAGTATCAGGAGCGTCACACGCTCTCGCGCTTGATCGGCTCGCCGCCCGGTTATGTCGGGTACGGTGAGGGCGGCGTGCTGACCGAGGCGATCCACAAGACGCCGTATTCCGTCGTGCTTCTCGATGAGGTCGAAAAGGCAGACATCAACGTCCTCAACCTATTCTATCAAGCATTCGATAAAGGGGAACTGAACGACGGCGAAGGTCGAGCGATCGATTGCCGTAACGTCGTCTTCTTCCTAACATCGAACCTCGCGGCGGAAGAGATCAGCCAGCTCGCTGAGCAGACGGGACAGGGCGTGCGCGTCCCTGAAATCCTTGAACGAATCCGCCCACGATTGGCCGAGCATTTCAAGCCGGCGCTTCTCGCGCGCATGCAGCCCCTCGTCTACCTGCCGCTGTCCGAGGAGGCGATGGGCGAGATCGTTTCGGCCAAGCTTGCCGAGCTCGGCGAGATCCTGTGGGCGCGCCAGGGTGTCGTGCTGCATGTCGGTGCGGAAGCCGAGGCCCACATGCGTCGGCAATGTCTGGTGGCGACGAGCGGTGCCCGCCTCGTCGATCAGGTGATCCAACGCCGGCTGCTGCCGGAAATCTCCCGAGCCATCCTCCAGGCCGGACTGGATCACGTCGTTCTCGTCTCCGCCACGGTCGACATCGGTGAGGGCGACGGATTCCGTTTCGCCTTCGAGACGGTCGTTGCGCCATGAGGACCAGCCGATGGAACTGACCGGCCGTCTCCTCGACCTCTGCCGCGAGGTCGCCGCCGCGGACAATCTGGATGCGATGCGTAAAGCCGTTCTGCGCGGCCTCGCTATCATCGCCGACGTGGAGAGCGGGCACCTCTACGGCCCGAACCAGATCGGCAATGCCTTTGTGTGCTTGGCGAGCGTGCCGGACCTGCTCGATGGACCGGCGTTTCCGCTCGGACCGCTGCCTGGCGAGGCATGCGCGATCTCCGGGCTGATACAGGTCACTCAGGCGGCGATACTGGGTCCGGGGGGAGGCGCCGACGCATTGCGGGAGACGCTGTTCGGCGTCGCGGCGGGGCAGATGCTCGCCATCCCCGGGCGGATCGGAACCGGAGCCTGGTCCGTCACCGCCTTGCTTCTGCTGCAGGAGGAGCGGGTCGTGCCACCGGCGAGCTTGGTGCTGCTCGACCGCTTCATGGCCTTTGCCGGAGCGGGGATGGAGCGCACTCTCCGCCTCGACGGCCTGGATGCCGCGTCGCGCCGCCTCAAGGCCGAGCCCGATCGGGACACCGCAGGGCATGCGAGGGGCACTATGGAGAGGCGGCTGATCGGCGTCTCTCCATCGATGCAACGGTTGCGCGAGCAGATCGCGCGCGTCGCGAGTCGAGATATTTCCGTGCTGATACTCGGCGAGACCGGCACCGGAAAGGAACTCATCGCGCAGGAATTGCACGAACTCTCAAACCGTAAGGACCATCCTTTCGTCGCCCTGAACATGGCCTCCCTACCGGAAAATCTCGTCGAGGACGAGTTGTTCGGCCACGTCAAGGGTGCCTTCACGGGAGCCCAGGCGGCTCGCACGGGACTGATCGCTGCTGCGCGGGGAGGCACGCTGTTCCTCGACGAGATCGGCGACATGGCGCCGGCACTCCAGGCCAAGCTCCTGCGTGTGCTTCAGGAGCGGCGGTATCGGCCGGTTGGGGCCGACCGGGAGGAGAGCGCCGACATCCGCCTCGTGGCCGCGACCCATGCAGACCTGCCTCACATGGCCGCCGACGGGCGATTTCGCAGTGATCTGTTCTTCCGGATCGCGCAAATCCGCATCGTCAGCCCGCCGCTGCGAGAGCGGAACGGCGACATCATGCTGCTCGCCTATCATTTCCTGGCAACCAGCAGCGCCCGGTTCGGGGGCGCGAAGGTCTTCGCGCCGACCGCCGAGGCCCTGCTCGCTGGCTACGCTTATCCAGGCAACGTCCGGGAACTTCAGGCCATCGTGGAGCGCGCGGTGCTTCTGTCCGGCGAGTGCGCGATGATCGAAGCCGAGGATCTCGCTCTGGTGGCTCCGGCGAAGTCGCCGGAGTTCGCGGTATCCGGCTTTGCGCTGCCGAAAGCGTGCGACCGATTCGAAGCCTCATTGATCACGCGCGCGCTCGAACAGCGCCGAGGATCGCGCCGTCTCGCCGCCGAGGATCTCGGCATCCCGCTGCGCACCCTATCCAACAAGATGCGGAAGCTCGGCCTCGATGGGCCTGCAGCGGGAGAGCGCGCATGAAAACCGCTGGACGCATGATCGCCCTGCTGGTCGTCGCCATCGCGCCCGCCTGGGCCGGGACGCCCGCGCCGCCGGACATCGACGCCTGTCGGGCTACCCGCGACAGGGTGGGACGTCTCCTCTGCTTCGATGCGTTGTTCAAGACTCCCGTCGAAGATAGCGCCGCGGAAGCGCCGCCGCCCGAGAAGGCCAAGGTCATCCGTAAGCCGAGCCCGCTTCGAGAACTCGGCCTCGACCAGGAGCGAGGCCGACCCGATGGAGTAGCCGGCGCCCTGGTTCGTATCCGGCCCTGGCGCAGCGCCGCCTTCATAGAGCCGGCGACCTTCGAGGGCCTCCTGACCGGTCGGGCGGGCCAGTCGGCAGACCTCCCCGCTGACCAGCGCGCCTGGACGGCCGAGACAGCGGATGTCTTCCTGACGCTCCGCGAGATAGACGGCGTGTCTCCGCTCGGACGGGGCACGCTCGACCAGCGTTCGGTGATCATGCTCGCCTGCGAGGACGACATCACCGCCTTCTATATCCTGCTCCCCAAGCCGGTCGGCCACGCCCGCACCAAGGTCGCACTTACGACCGACCGGGGTGTGACCCTCAATCTCCACTGGCGGGATTACGAGAACGGCGATGTCATCCTCGCCGGCAGAGGTCTCGAGAGCATCGATCTCATCAAGTCCTTGATCAATTCTCGACGCCTCGCGATCCAGATCGACTACCCGGACGGCCCGCAGACCTACCTGTTCGATGCGGGACAGCTTACCGAAGCGCTGCGTCCACTTCGCCGCGCCTGCCACTGGTAGTTTCGGCTTCAACCAGAGCCCCGCCATGCATTCTTCCGGATATGCACCTGCCCAGATCGTGGCCAACACGGCCGCATTCCTGTGGAAGTGGGTCGCGTCGGCTTTCGGCGCCTCCGCCCTGATCGCCCTCGCCGTCATGGCCGCCATCTGGTTCGGCGGCCAGGGTCTCGACATCAACGGCTACAAGCCGTTCGCGACGACCTCCCACCGGGTCATCGCGTTGCTCATCGTCTTCATCTGCTGGCTGATCGGCGTCGTGTTCGTGCGCTGGCGGACCCGGGGACTGAAGCCGCCGAGCCCCGAGAAGCCGGTGGTGCAAGATCCCGTGGAGCTTGAAATCGAAGCGATGCGGCAGAGCTTCCGCAACGCCGTGAAGACCATCCGCACCAAGTGGACCGGCGAAGAACGCGGCCGGCAGACGCTCTATACATTGCCCTGGTACGTGGTGATGGGCCCCCCCGCGGTCGGCAAGACGTCGCTGCTGGCCGCATCGGACATGAAGTTCCCGCTTGCCCACTTGCTCGGGCTCGAAAGCTTCAAGAGCATCAAGCTCACGGTAGAGCCGCAATACTGGGTCACGAACGACAGCGTCCTGTTCGACCTGCCTGGAGCATGGCTGCGGCCAGCCTCTCAGAAGGCGGGAGCCGAGACGGGCATGACCCGCGAGTCCCGCCTCTGGAACGCCTTCTCGGCCTTGTTGACGGAGCACCGGCCGCGCCGCCCCATCAACGGCGTCATACTGGTGCTCGACATCTGTGAGCTCATGCGCACCACGGAGGAGGAGCGGGGTAACCTTGCCGCCTCGATCCATGGTCGTCTCGTCGAGATGTCGGAAGCACTGGGGACCCGCTTCACGATCCACATAATTGTCAACAAGATCGATCACCTGCTGGGCTTTCGCGATTACTTCCAGCAGTTCAGCAAGCTCGACCGGCTCGCGCCGTTCGGCTTTTCGTTCGACGTCTATGACGAACTGCACGCCGACGCTTGGCGGGCGACCTTTGCCACGGATTTCGCGGCCTTCATGGAGCGGGTGAACAACGACCTGATCGACCGGCTCTACGCGCAGCGCGATCTCACGGCACGGAAGAACATCTACATGTTCACCCGGCAATTGTCGGCGGCAGGGGTAGTGCTGCAGCATTTCCTGGTCGATTGCCTCCAAGCCGACCGTTTTTCGACTCCGCCTTTGGTGAGGGGTCTCTACTTCACCACGACAAAGCAGGAAGGCGTGCCGTTCAACGCGCTGCTCGCCCGCATCTCGCGAGACTACGCCCTGCCGGCCCCGGTGATGCCAGCCTACTCGGGCTTGTCGCAGCCGTATTTCCTCGGCCGGCTGTTTGCCGACGCCATCTTCACGGAGGCCGGGCTCGCCGGCGATAACAAGATCGTCGAGCGGCGCAAGATGATCGCCGTCAACTCGACCGGCATGGCCGCCGCCGTGGCGCTGATAACGTTCGGCTTCTACCTGTTCGAAGCCTACCGCGACAATGCCGCGCGCGCGGCGTCGGTCGTGGCCAGGACACGGGACTTCGTGGCCCTGCCGCAGGGCGTCGATGCGTCTGGCGAAGTGGCACTGCTGCGGCCGGCGATGGACGCCATCCGCGACGCCACAACGGTCTTTCCCGACTGGCGCATCAAACATCACTTGCTGGACTACGTCGCGCTCTACCAAGGGCACCGGATCGGACCGGCGGTCGAGAAAGTCTACGCGACGCTACTGGCGGAGCGATTCCTGCCGGCCCTTGCGGTGCAAGTGAAGGACCGAATTATCGCCCTCGGCCGAGACGATGCCACCCGGGACGAGGACGAACGCCTGAACCTGCTTCGGGTCTACTTGCTGATGGGAGACAAGGGCAAACGCGATGCCCTCGACGCGCGCCCGGATGCCAAGGGCGCGCCGTCAAAACTCGGGACACGGGCCATCGAAACCTGGTTTTCCGAGCGGTGGCAGGGCGCCTATCAGGGCCAGGGACAAGTGCAGGATTCCTTGAACGGACACCTCGCCCACGCCCTCGAAGTGTCGGACGTCACGGTGGCCCTGCATCAACCCGTGATTGATGCCGCCCGCGCGGATTTTGCCAAGGTCGATCGCACCCAACGCATCCTGCGCCGCCTGGAGCGTATCGCGGAGATGCAGCACCCCGTCCCGGTCTCCTTTCGCAAGGAGATCGGACCGGCCTTCGACCTGATCTTCGATCAAGGAATCCGCACTCCGCTTCAGGGTAGGGATATACAGATCCCGTTTCTATATACCAAAAAAGGTTTTCACGAGTTCTTCGTGCCGCAAAACGAGCAGATCTCGGCGATCGTCGTGGAAGATGCCTGGGTCATCGGCGAGCGCGACACGATCGCGTACTCGCCCGAAGACCTCGCCGCCTTCCGGGATGGCGTGCTGAAACGGTACGTCTCGACCTATATCGCCGTCTGGGACCAAGCGGTGAATGTCCTCGACATCACGGCGATGCGCAACCTCGACCACGCCATCGCAGTGCTCGAAAACGTCACCGGTCCGGCCAACGGGATCGGCCGGCTGCTGATGCTGATCAAAGCCAACAGCGTCGTCTACGAGCCGAAGACGACGGAACTGCGCAAGGACCAGCCCATCAAGGCCCTCGATAATACGATCACGCCCTTCAACCCGAATGAGGCAGAGGGTCTACGCATCGTCCGGCGGTTCGATCCCCTCGCTCGGATCGTCACGGCCACCGGCAACGGCAAGCCCTACATGGAGGAGATCGTTGCCAAGGTCGGCGCAGTCGAGACCTACCTACGAGAAGTCCGCTCGGGCGAGGCTTCCTCCAAACCACTCGCTCTGGAGCGGGCGCGCGAGAGGGCAACCCTCCAGGGCACCACTGACCCGATCAGTGACCTCGAAAAGGTGGGCGTGAACCAGCCGCCGCCGCTCAACAGGATCATGGAGAAGCTTGCCGCTCAATCGTGGAAGGTCGTGTTGGAGGCGGCACGGCTCGATCTTCAGGCGGTCTGGCAGGGGGAGGTCTACCGCAACTTCAGCGTATCGCTGGCCAGCAAATACCCCTTCCGCAAAAACGCCCAGGAGGAGGTCACGCTCGACGAATTTCAGGCATTCTTTGGACCACAAGGCACTTTCGACCGATTTTTTACCAATTATCTCGCGACTTTTGTCGATATCGATACGCGCAAGTCCAAGATAATCGACCGACAATCCATCGAAATCCGACCAGAATTTCTGTCGGAATTGGATAAATTACGCCAGATTCGCACCATTTATTTCGATGCGAAGGGGGCGCCTTCCCTGCGCTATCAGATCGAGCCGCTCAGCCTGTCGAGCACCGCCGGGGCGGCGATCCTGAATATCGAGGGACAGCTTGTGCCCTATCGGCACGGGCCGGCTCAGACCTACACGATCCTGTGGCCCAATGCCTCGACGACGCGCAACAACGGCTCGTCACTGACGGTCAGCGGACGATCGAATGGTGTGATTTCCCATAGCGGTGTCTGGTCAAGCTTCCGGCTGATCGATGCCGCTCGCGTTACGGACATTCGTGGTCCGGCCGACCCGGTGGAGATGGTGTTCAGCGTCAACGGCGTGAACGCCCTCTACGCGATCCGGGCGCTCGCTCCCGTCAACCCCTTCCGCGAGCAACCGCTCACGCATCTGCGGTTGCCGGAGACCTTATGAACCCGCGTCAGGCGGTCGCCGAGTCGGGGTTCGTCTCGGGCGAGGAGCGGATCGATCGTCACCGCTGGGTGGAGGCCGTCCTTGCTCCCCTCCCGGGCCCCGACGCCTATGGCATGCCGGCAGACGAGCATGAGAGCTGGGACGAGATCGAAACCGATCTGATGAAGCGCGGCACCCTCGTGCAGGCAAGTATCCGCTGGTCCGCGATCGCGGAGATCGCGGCGGCTTTGCTGCGCACCAGCTCGAAGGACCTGCGGCTGCTCCAAGTTCTGGTTCATGCCGCGCCGCATCTCCTCGGCAACGAGGCTTTGCCCGTTTGTATGGTCGCGGCCGCACAATTCCACATCGGCTATGGGCGCGCGCCCCATCCCCGCAACCGGCCGCGCGAGAAACTCGCAGAGCTCCTCGTGAAGGGCCTTACAGATCTGATGCCATCGCCCGGCCGAGGCCATCTCGATCCGGTCGACGCCATCGTCGTGGTGAAGGCGTGCGATGCGCTCGCGGCGAGGCTCGCCGAAATCTCGCCCGATCTCGGGCTTGACCTTGGCCTTATCGGCAGCCGCGCAGCCGAGATAGTCCGAGCCAACGAGGAGGCGCATCCGCTGCCGGCCCTCGCGCCCGCTGCTTCCGCGACCGAGTCGAGGCCGGATCTTCTGGATGCGGCCGCCCCGCGGTCCGATCAGCTCCGCCTCGACCCGTCGAATGAGCGGGCGTTAAAGCAAAGTCTGGCGACGGTTGCAGAGTTTCTTCTCGAGCTCAATCCAGCCCATCCCCTTGCCTACCGATTGAGGCGGTACTCCACGTGGTACGGCATCTCCTCCCCCCCGCCCCTGGGCCGCTCGGCGCAACGCAGCGTTCTGCATCCTGTAAGCGAGGACATTGCTGACAACTATCGTCAGGCAAGCGAACGCGGAGGCGCCGACACCGCCCTCGTGATGCGACTTGAGCGCAGCTGCAGCCAGCAGCCGTTCTGGTTTGAGGGGCAGTATCTCCAGCACCAAATTGCCCTGAATCTCGGTCGGGAGGAAGTCGCCCAGGCGATCCGCGAGGAAGCGTCGCGCTTCCTCCGCACGGTCTCGGGCGTCGAGGCGCTCCAGTTCTCAGATGGCACGCCCATGATCCCGGAGGCCGTCCAAGCATGGCTCGAAGCCACCCACCGTTCCGTGGCGCTCGGGGAGACCATGTCTCGGCAGGAGGGCAGCGAGGGCTTCCTCGTCGTGGATCGGGCATTCCAGGCGGTGGCGAGCCAAGTGCAAAGCAGTATCGAGGCCGGTCACATCGACGAAGCCCTCGCCCTGCTCGATGAGACGCGCGGCGGTACGCGGGGTGTGCGCAATCAGACGATCTGGGACCTCTTCATCCTCGAGAACTTGCGCAACCTGGGTTTGCGCAGCCATGCGGCGCGGCAGGCGGACCGTCTCCTCGCCTCCATCGCGAAGATCGGCCTTGCCGACTGGGAGCCGGACTTGCTCAAGCGTATCGAGAGACTCAAGGGATGAGACGGAAGTCCCAGACATTCGCCGTGCTGTGCCTGTGCGTCGCCGGGCTTAGCGGAATCGGCACGGCCTCGGCCGAGGAAGGGCCGGAAGAGCCAAGCTTCGACCTGCGGAAGATCTGGCCATTCACGCTTCTGGCCGGATCTTCGTCCGCGGTGGAACGCGAGGCCAAGACGCAGGCCAAAGCGCAGTGGCTCGACACACACCGGCTCACGAGCGAGCTGGTTCGGCAGGAGGATTGGCCCTCCGCTGCCGAGACTTGTGAGGCGAAGAACTTGCGTATGACGGAGCGCCCGCAGCTTACGCTTCCCGAGACGGTGGCCGAAGCGTTCCGCCGGAAGGAGCAGCGGCCGTGGTCGTTCATCCGATATGATGTAGAGGCGAAGGGTGTCGCAAGTGGTGTCGCGGCAATCGATTCAAGCGGTGACCCCGATTTCGATGCAGCGGCTGCGGCTGCGATGACTTCCGCACGCTTTGAGCTCTTGAACGGGACCGATCTCGCCAAGGGCTGTATCGCCTATTTTGCCGGCACCGACTATGTTGGCACAGCGCCCGTACAGCCCGGCAAGAAGCGGGAAGCTGCGGCCGTTCCACGGCCGCTCACCCCGCGTCGGCGGCCGAAGGCTATCCCGCCTTCCGGCATACCGGAAACTTCACCGTTGCAGGGTGCAAGCACCGAAGATAATTCGAGTCCAACCAAGCGCTGGTGGTATCAGGATGCTCGCGACCAGTCAGGTTCCGCCTCTCGGACCGCACCAATTGAGGGTCTTACCTGTGCAACCTTGGCGGATAGGCTGGCGCGCCCCGTGCAGTGCGAGCGCTAGGTTTGGTGCCAGGATTTGGTGGTGCGGGTTCTGAGTGAACCTAGAGGGCTCGTCCGCCCAGGCTTTGCAGATAGCCTCGTAAGGCCTGAGGCCGCCAGCGCCCTCAGGCTCGCTTGACTATGCTGTATCGCTCGGCGGACGGCCGCTGTCGTCGTGGCGCTTCCGTGCTGAACTGGGCCCAGAGCGCGTCCTTCCACGCGCGTGAGAAAACTGCACCATCAAACCCTGGGATCAAGCATCTGGGTGAGTGAGTTTTCCGAACGTGTCTTTGTTATTCATCTACAGCTCGTCACAGTGTCTCACCACTCCCTTGTCTTTCCAGCTGTGCCGCACCACCGAAACGAGCTCGGGCGAGCCGAACGTGGGCGGCCCGGTCGGCAGAAGTTGCAGGCCCGATAATCTTATTGCGAGCCAATCCGTCTGACATCTTTCATCCGACCGAGTGGTGCACCCGGTGCTGGATCAGTGATTTCGATAAGGATTAACGGCTCTATTTGGGCCAGAAAATTCAGATGTTCCATCGCTTTGAAGCGCTGCAGATTTTCTGGAAATGGATCTCCACCAAGTTGCAGAGCCGGTACGAACCCGAAAACTTCATCAAGGTTTGGCTTTCCAATACGCTCAATACCCTCTGGATAATAATCTTGCATCCCGCGGTTAGAAGCTCTAGCATGTATCTTGCATCCAATGAGAAAATCTTGATTGTAATTTTTCCCGGTCGACGGATTTACGATTTTACTTTGTGAATTTACGCGCGAGTTGGCCAGATTAATATAAATCCCGTAGCCCTTCCGACTCCAGATATCTATCTCGCACAACGCTGTGAACATGATAACCGTTAGATCTTCATGATTGAATTCGGGATCATTCATGAACATAGACTTGACAAGAGGTCGAAAAGGCCGCGGATCGCAGATGCGGCAGTATCCAGATCTATACTCGCCCCATCCATATCTTTCCCAGAAGCCGATCATCGACGGGGGAAGATAGTCCTTGTACGACTCGATCACGTCCGGTGGGACCCTTCTGGCATTCTCCGGCGGTCCGAAATCGCTGATCACGCGTGCGAAGGCATCGATCTCTTCCATGTCGTCTCGTCCTCGTCGTGAAAGGATTATCCGATCATCGTCATCAGGGGCGATCTCGCGGACGTCCAGTGTCACTGACATCCGGCAGCCCTTCTCACACATTTCACTCACATAGCGTATCAATTTGCCTTTGCGGCGGTCCGCCGGCCACCATCATCGATGGATTTGTTGATTCTATCACTACCGATATCTGCGAAATATTTTCCATACCCGTCCGCGACCATGTCGATCCAACGCAATGCGTTCATTATTCAGGCCGATTATCCCGCTACGACCATATCACATCTCGAAGCGCTGCTATGAATTCTGCTTATCGAATATGTTTATTGCGCACCGATCCGCCTGACATCTTTCATCCGCCCGAGCGGTGCACCGGGTTCTGGCTCGGTGATTTCGACAAGGATTAACGGCTCTATCTGGGCCAGAAAACCAAGATGCTCCATCGCCTTGAAGCGCTGCAGATTTTCTGGAAATGGATCTCCACCAAGTTGCAGAGCCGGCACGAACCCGAAAACTTCATCAGTATTTAGATTTCCACAACGCTCAATACCCTCTGGATAATAATATTGCATCCCGAAGTCAGAAGCTCTAGCATGTATACTGGTTCCGATGAGAAAATTGTTATTATATTTTCTCCCGGTCGACGGATTTACGATTTTATCTTGTGAATTTACGCGCGAGTCGGTCAGATTAATATATATTCCGTACCCCTTCCGACTCCAGATATCTATCTCGCACAACGCTGTGAACATTATAACCGTCAGGTCTTCATGATTGAATTCGGGATCATTCATGAACATAGACTTGACAAGAGGTCGAAAAGGCCGCGGATCGCAGATGCGGCAGTATCCAGAT
>NZ_JBKFBO010000079.1:0-5562 GCF_053346215.1 Methylobacterium sp. A49B | reverse complement strand
CCCCGCAGGCGGACGACACGTCGAGGATACGCCGATGACATTCCTTCGCTACGCACCCGACATCGAGACGCCCGCCCCGGACGAGCAGAAGTCCATCGACGGCATCATCCAGGGGATGACCCAGCAGTCGCAGGTGGTGGAGAAGCGTGAGCACCGCGCGGTACGCGCGAGCCATGCCAAGAGCTCGGCCTGCGTCGTCGGGGAGCTGGTCATTCCGGAGAACCTGCCCCCAGAACTCGCGCAAGGCCTGTTTGCCAGGCCGGGTACGCACAAGGTGGCGGTGCGCTTCGCGCAGGGGCCCGGGGAGATCCTGGGCGACCGGGTGTCGACCCACCGCGGCATGTCGATCAAGGTCTTCGGAGTGCCGGGTGAGAAGCTCCCCGGGCACGACGTCGACACTCAGGACTTCGTACTCGCCACCGGCACGACCTTCCCGTCGGGCACCGCGGCGGGCTTCCTGCGCGACGGCACAGTCATCGGGAAATCGACGGGCCTTCCGGAGGGCGTGAAGAGTGCCGTCGCGGCCACGGCGCGCAACCTCAACCGAGTGCTGCACGCCTTCGGCACCGAGAGCGCCATGGCCGATTTCCTTGGCCATCCCTACAGCCACCCGCTCGCCGATAGCTACTTCAGTCAGGCCCCGATGCGGTTCGGCGACTACGTCGCCAAGCTCGGGGCGGTCCCGGCTTCGTCTGCCCAACGGGACCTCGCCGAATGGCGCCTTGATCCGCACGGTGACGAGGACGGTTTCCGCCACGCGGCGGCGGCCTTCTTCCGCGACAACGCGGTGGTCTACGATCTAAAGGCGCAGCTCTGGGCCGATGCCGAGCGCCAGCCCATCGAGGATGCCTCGGTCGACTGGCCGGTCTCGATCAGCCCGTACCGTACGGTGGCGATGATCCGCCTGCCCCGGCAGGACGCCTATTCCCCCGAGCGGGTTCGCTACTTCGACGAGGTGATGACCTTTCGCCCCGCGCACAGCCTCGCGGCGCACCAGCCGCTCGGTTCGGTGATGCGGGCGCGGCTTCAGGTCTATCGGGCACTGAGCGATTTCCGCCACCGGGAGAACGGCGTGACCGCCGAGAATACCGCCTCGCGCGAGAGCATCCCGGCTTGAGCCAACCCCTTCCCGTTCGCGCACAGAGGAGCCAACCATGACCCTTCAGGGCAAGACCATCGCCATCCTGATCGCCCCCCGTGGGACGGAGGAGCAGGAGTTCACCAAGCCCCGCGACGCTCTGCTCGCGGCCGGCGCGACGGTCACGGTGGTCGGGCTTGAGGCAGGCGAGGCCGAGACGGTCAACAACGACCTCGACCCCGCCGGTAAATACCCGGTCGACAAAACCATCGACGCTGTGTCCGCGTCGTCCTTCGACGGGCTCGTCATCCCCGGCGGCAGCGTTGGGGCCGACAAGCTCCGGGGTAGCGAGGCCGTGGTCGGCTTCGTCCGGGAATTCTTCCAGCAGGCCAAGCCGGTTGGCGTGATCTGCCACGGACCCTGGACGCTGGTTGAGGCCGACGTCCTGAAGGGGCGCAAGCTGACGTCGTTCCCGACCGTGAAGACCGACATCCGCAACGCGGGCGGGGAATGGGTCGACGCGGAGGTAGTGGTCGACAAGGGCCTCGTCACCAGCCGCAACCCGAAGGATCTGCCGGCCTTCTGCGCCAAGATCGTCGAGGAGTTCGCCGAGGGGCGCCATCCGGACCAGGCCCGCAGCGCCTGAGGCCGCCCTTCATCATGGCGTCGGGCGGGTTGCCCGGCGTCCAAATTCAGGAATCGCGATGTCACGTTTCTCGAACAAGGTCGTCCTGGTCACGGGTGCCGCATCCGGCATCGGCGAGGCCGCCGCACGCCGCTTCGGCGAGGAGGGGGCGAGCCTCGTCCTGGCCGACATGAACGGTGAAGGCCTTGACCGGGTCGCCGCCGAGATCGGGGCGGACAGGACGCTCGCCCGGGTCGCCGACCTTTCGAACGCCGACCGCTGCCGGGAGGTCGTCGCGGCCGCAATCGAGCGCTTCGGCCGCCTCGACGTCCTCGTCAACAATGCCGGAAAGGACCACCTCGGTCGGGTCGACGAAGGCGACATCGCCGACTTCTCGACGATCATCGAGACTGACCTGTACGGCGTCTTCTACATGACGCGGTTCGCCCTGCCGCACCTGCGTGAGAGCCGCGGGTGCATCGTCAACGTCTCGTCCGTGTCCGGGCTCGGCGGCGACTGGAACCACAGCTTCTACTGCGCAGCCAAGGGTGCGGTGACGAATTTCACCCGCGCGGTGGCCATGGACGAGGCGGCCCAGGGCGTCCGGGTGAACGCGATCAACCCGACGCTGGTCTACACGCCGTTCACCGCCGGCATGCAGGACCAGCCCGAGCTCGTGGCCAAGTTCAACGAGCGCATCCCGATGGGTCGCGGCGCCCAGCCTAACGATATCAGCGGGGTCATCGCCTTCCTTGCCAGCGAGGATGCGCGCTTCGTCACCGGCGTGAATCTGCCGGTGGATGGCGGCGTCTCGGCCTCGAACGGTCAGCCAAAGCTAAGCTAGGCGCGTCTTTGGACCTCGGTCCGCTAAGCCAAACCGCTAGTACAGGGGCACGGGCCGCACATACCTCGCCCATACGTCTCATGCCCAATCGAACCTCATGTGATAAGGGCTTGGCACCTGACACCGCTTGTCGCCGATGTCCCTCCATACCCCCCAGAAAACCTCGCCCTTCTCAGACGCGCAATTCTCCCCGCCACACAGGTTGGCAGTGAGCGCAGGCAAGCGGATCGGCAGCGACCTCGTCCATGGTTGAACCAGCAAAGTCGCCTGTGGCCGTCGCGGGCCTCGCCGCCGAGGATCCCCGCTTGGCGGCCCTCCACGGCTACCGGATCGTCGATACGCCGCGCGAACCGGCATTCGACGAGATCGCCGCGCTTGCCTCAGCGGTCTGCGGCACGCCCATCGCGGTCGTCAACCTGATCGACGAGGGCCGCCAGTTCTTCAAGGCCGAGGTCGGCCTCGGCGTGCGGGAGACCCCGCTCGACAGCTCCTTTTGTGCCGCCGCCATACTGGAAGACGAGTTCCTCCTCGTCCCCGACGCTACCCGCGACCCGCGCTTCGATTGCAACCCGCTGGTCACCGGCGACCCCCATCTGAAGTTCTACGCGGGGGCCTTGCTGAAGACCGCCGACGGCCATGCCATCGGGACCGTCTGCGTGCTCGACTATGAGCCGCGCGATCTCACCGCCGTCCAGCAGCAGACCCTGCGCGTCCTCGCGCATCAGGTGATGACGCAGCTCGAACTGCGGCGCGCCCTCAGGGAGAGGCGTGAGGAGGCCGCGTTCATGCGCAGCGTGCTTGCCTCGTCCGCCGACTGCATCAAGGTCCTCGACCTGGATACGCGCCTCACGTTCATGAGCGAGGGTGGCAAGCGCGTGATGGAGGTCGGCGACTTCAACGCCATCCGCGGCTGCCCCTGGCCGGACTTCTGGCAGGGCCAGGGCAACGCAGACGCCAAGGCTGCCGTCGTGGCGGCCAAGGCGGGCGGCATCGGCCGCTTCCAGGGCGGAGCCAGCACCATGGCTGGCAGCCCGCGCTGGTGGGACGTCCAGGTCACGCCGATCCTCGACGCGGAAGGTGTTCCCGAGAAGCTGCTCTCGGTCTCCCGGGATGTCACGGTCCAGAAGGATACTGAGCGCGCCGCCGCGGCGAGCGAGGACCGCTAGCGCGGCCTGTTCACCAGCATGCATGAGGGGTTCTTCTCCGGCGAGATCCTGCGGGACGACGCGGGCCGCGCGGTCGACCTGCGTTTCCTGGAGGTCAATCCCGCCTTCGAGACCCAGTCGAGCCTGCCCGCGAACCAAACCGTGGGCAGAACCATCCGCGAGGTGATCCCAACCATCCCGCAATGGCTGATCGACATCTATGCGGGCGTGGTCGACACCGGCGAGCCCGCGACGTTCGAGGTCGCCGTGCCCGCCCTCAACCGCACCTTCGAGGCGCACGGCCACAAAGAGGCGGATCAGCGTATCGCCGTCATGTTCATCGACATTACCGAGCGCAAGCAGGCCGAAGAACGCCGCAACGCCCTGATCGAACTCGGTGACCGGCTGCGCCACGTCACCGCTAAGGCGGAGGTCGCCCCGGTCGCCGCCGAGATCCTGACGCGCACGCTAGGGCTCAGCCACGTGGGGTACGGCGATGTCGACCACGTGCGCGAGACCGTCACCATCGCTCACGATCACGTCGCGGAGGGGGTCGAGAGCCTGAACGGCGTGTACTCGTTCCGGAGCTACGGGTCTTACGTCGACGACCTCAAGGCGGGCCGGGCCGTGTTCATCGCCGACGCGACGGTCGACCCGCGCACGGCTGACGGCAGCGACGCCCTGGCTACCCTGGGTGTCCGGTCCATCGCCAATATCCCGCTGATGGAGCATGGCCAGTTCGTCACCCTGTTCTTTGCCCTCAAGGCCGACCCGCACGCGTGGACGGCTGAGGAGCAGGCTTTCCTGCGCAACGTCGCCGACCGTACCCGGGCCGCCATCGGTCGCCTGGAGGCGGAGGAGCAGCAGAGAGTGCTCAACCAGGAACTGAGCCACCGCATGAAGAACATGCTGGCCATGGTCCTCTCCATCGCGACCCAGACCCTGAAGACGGTCCCTGACCGGGAACCAGTCGAGGCGTTCGAGAAGCGCATCCACGCGCTCTCGGCGGCGCACGACGTCCTTCTGCAGCAGGAATGGACGGCGGCGCCCCTGGACGCGGTCGCCAGCGCGGTGCTGCGCACCTTCGCCCAGACCACACGGCTCAAGGTTTCTGGGCCGCAGGTCTCGCTTGGGCCGCGCGCGACCCTATCTGTCTCTCTTCTGCTGCACGAACTCGCGACCAACGCGACGAAGTACGGGGCCCTCTCCAACGATGAGGGCCACGTCGGGGTCAGTTGGCGCGTCGACGGCGATGGCGACGAAGGTGACCTGGTGCTCGACTGGGAGGAGAGCGGTGGGCCGCCCGTGAAGGAACCCGCCAGACGCGGCTTCGGCTCGCGACTGATCCGCCTCGGATTGGTCGGAACGGGCGACGTCGACCTGCGCTACGCGCCCACCGGTTTCCGGGCCGAGATGCGCGCGCCGCTCGCGCAGATCCATCAGTCCTAGGAAGCCATCATGGGACAAGCCATGCCAACGGCCTCCGCCGTGATCCTCGTGGTCGAGGACGAGCCCCTTCAGCGCATGATGGCGGTCGACCTCGTCGAGACGGCGGGGTTCGACGTGGTCGAGGCTCGCAGCGCCGACGAGGCGGTCCGCATCTTGGAGAACCGCCTCGACATCCGGGTGGTGTTCACGGACATCGACATGCCCGGCGGCGTCGACGGGATGAAGCTCGCGGCCATGATCCGTGACCGCTGGCCGCCCATCGAACTGATCATCATCTCGGGTAAGCACCGCCCCACGCCCGAGGATCTCCCGGTGCGCGGTGTGTTCTTCTCCAAGCCGTACAAGCGGGACGAGGTGACCCGAGCGCTGCGGCAGTTCGCGGCCTGATTGATCCGAACGGCAGACCTTCCAGTTCGCAGGG
>NZ_JBKFBO010000078.1:0-14980 GCF_053346215.1 Methylobacterium sp. A49B | reverse complement strand
TGGGACTCGACGCTGATCGACACGGCCGACTGCACGAACGGCAGCTTCCAGTGCAGGCCAGGATCGGCCTCGCCGACCACGGCGCCGTTGGTGAGCAGCACCACGCGCTCGCGCTGGTCGACCGTATAGAACGAGCCGCCGACGATGGAGAGGGCGACGAGGCCCGCGATGCCGATGAGGCCGAGCCTGCCGTAGTTCAATTTCTTCGCTCCCTTCTGCGTCGGACCGCGATCACCCATCTGTCGTTCCAGTTGTGTGCCTTTGGCCATCGGCCCCTCATCGCATCCACACGACGCTGCCGTCCGCGTCTACTGTACAGCGCGACTGGTGCCATTCGATGTCGTTTGAGGGCCCAACCGCGCGGCGCATAGATTGCGATGCACGGCATCGCCCGGAACGCCGTTATCAGCCGGCGCCCGACGTCGGCGCAGGACGCGTGCTCACGAAAGGGCTCGAGACCTTCTGGGCGGGCGAGCATCAATCGCGGTGGAGCGGCCGAAAGCGCCGCCGGTCGTTCCTTGCATGTTCTTGGATCAAGCGCGGTTGCCAGGATACCGCTCATGCGCGTTCAGTGTTGCCGCACGGCTCAATCGAAGCTCGAACACAATGCCAGAATAATCGCTGCAGCACGCGTCGATTGAGACAAGGTGATGGATACCTAAAGCTCGATTTGCATCATTTCGGGCATCGCAAGTTGGATCAGGAGCACGCCTTGCCATTGGGTAAAACGATTTCATTGTAGGTGGATTTTACCGCTTGACCGCCGCGGGTCGGCCAGGGGACGCTGGCTTTGAACGTGAACTGGTTATTGGCGCCACCCACAAGCCGCATAATATTGCTTCCGAATAAAGCTGGATACGGCACGCTCACTTCGGCCAAGACGTAGCGCATTCCGGCGAGCTGGAAGCCCTCCGGCACCTTCAGATCTGTTGCCGCGCCGACGGCCCGTGCTGTGCCGTTGCTCGTCGCGTAACTGGAGCACACTCGAGGCAGCTGCCCTGAACCGTCCGCTGCGACGCCGAGCGCGCTGATCACGATCTGAGCTGTGCTGTTCGGATAGGGCGTCAGAACAAGTTTGGCTGACGCGAAGATGTCGCTCAACGTCGCCGCCGCCATCGGTGTCTGCGTGTCTCCCTGGGAGGTGATGTCCGCTAAAGTACGCGCCAGAAGTGTCACTTTACGATAGTGATCGAACGCGCGGCCAAATTCCGTGATGCCAAACAATAGCGTCAGCATTACCGGCAGGATTAGCGCGAACTCGATGGCTGAGACACCGTAGGTGTCGTCACGCAGGTCGGACAACCTGCGGATGTAACGGATCCTGTCGGGCATTGGCCATCTCATGGGTCAGCACCCCTGTCCCGACGAGGTGTCATAGGGTTCCGTACGAAAAACGGCCGTCGACTGAAGTAGCCGCGCCCCATCACCGAAGCCGGGCAGACCGGCATAGAGGAAGCTAAAAGCGACGCGGTATTTGACTGCGGCGGTGAAGACAACGATCGCTCCCGGCTGCGCGCAAGCGTAGCTGGTCCCGAAACCGGTGGACCAATCTTTCGTCATCGTATCGAGCGGTGTCGGCACGCTGCCGGCCGCGAAGGAAGTACTCAACGCGATGTTGAGCTTGAGTGAACTGCAATCGAATGCCGTCGCGACCTGTGCAGTGTTGGTGCCGCACATGGACGCTTTCATTGCGGAGAGCAGTTTGCTGCTGTCCGTCTGGCCTGTATTCGCCTTCTGGAATTGACCCGTGTAGATTTTTCGGCCGGCGCGCTGGAGAGCATCATCGAGGTTTCGCGCCGTCCAGACCAGCAGGGCGGTTTGGAGGATCACCGCAAGCAGACTCAGGAACGGCGTTGCGATCAGGGCAAACTCGACAGCGGCCGCACCATCTTCCTTCCGGATGAGGTGGTTTGCTGCCAAACGCAATCGCGCTCGGATCGAGTGAAGCTGATCTCTGCAGCGGGATGGCATTTACAGCCCCAGAATGATACTGTTGAAGAGATGAACGATTGAACTCGGATTACTCAACAATCCTGAGCTTCTTATCAGCTACCTTGATCAAGGTTGGGCATGAGACGATAACGCGGATGTCGTCGTAATCCCGATCACTGCCAGCGTTGGGTGGGCGGTCCTCCCAACCGTAATACATGTACTTGCCATCGCTGCAGCTCGCAGTCGACGTCGCTGGATCGTGGGTCGTGTGGCTGTTCGGCAGGATCCCACCGTCGGATTTGCTCTTGCAGGCGCTGAGGCTATCGCAGACGATCGTCTCCAAGATCGGGTTCGAGACCATGTTCACAGTCGTCAGGCTGCCGGTCGTATTAACGCGATAGCCCTTCATGCTCATTGACTGAACCCGCAGCCCGGTATCGATAGTCGTGTCAGTGTAGTATTCATAAGTTTCCTGGCTTGGATCGTTCCAGATCGATTTATTGCTTCGGGCGTTGCGCACGTTGTGCAGCATGTAGCTCGGAGCCTCGTTGGCGCCGCAGGTGGGTAGAGCGGCCTTCGAGTAGTCGGTCGGAGGAGTGCCGTTGTCGGCGATCGCGACCAAGCCGCGTCGGCCCTTATCGGCTTCTGCCTGACGCTTGGGATCGGACGAATAGCAGTACATGTAGATGCGGTTGTAATCCGCTGCTTCGGGCGACAGCTGGCTGAAAGTCGGCGGACTGGTCTGGTAGACCGGCGCGACTCGGTTGACGGTGGTCGCGGTGCCGACGACGAGTTGTCGGGGCATGCCTGGCAGGAGATGGAGCAAGTTCGTCTTGACTGTCGTCGAAATTGTCACCCGGTAGTTTGCGCCATCGATCCAGCTTCCGTTCACCTGATACCCGCCGGTCGTGCCAGCGGTGCCCAAGCGAGAGGTGAGCTGAGCACTTGCGAGACGTAGCCCCTCGGTGGCTGCTGCGACTGTGTCCGCGTTGGCGACGAGCAGCGCGGTTGCATCGGCGATGCTGGACTCGACCGCCCGGATGCGCACGGCATTGCCGTAGTCGATGACGAGGCCGCCCGCGCCCAGGAGCAGCGGCAGGCTGAGCCCGAAGATCATCACGACGTTGCCGCTTTGATCATCAGCGAAGGGACGAAGCCAGCGCGACAGGCTTCCACGCATGTGAGATCTCCCAACGCGCGTCCCACCATTCACCAGCGAGCGCAGACGGTGCGGGATCACGTTGGCGTTACAATATTAATTCCAGGTTGTTGCCGTTATTTAGACGATCATATTGAAGCATTAGGTGCGCTTCCCAGTTTTGGTATGGTTAATGAAAACTAAATGTTGGTCTGCTGTCAGCTTGTCTGGGTTCCTGCAAAACGGGCGGCATACGGCCTGACGTCCTTTGGAACTCTGAGGCTAAGACGTCAGCCCGCCCCCACCGCCGCCCGCCGCTTCGCCTGTGCCCCCGGCACGCCCAGCCCGATCGCCTTCGCGATCTTCGAGCGCTGCGCGGCGTAGCTCGGCGCGATCATCGGGTAGTCCGCCGGCAGGCCGTATCGCTCGCAGTACGTCGCCGGCGTGAGGCCGTGGGCGGTGAGATGCCTCCGGATCGTCTTGTAGGACCGGCCGTCGATGAAGCTGACGATGCCGTCCTGCTGGATCGACTTGCGGATCTGAGCAGGCGTCGGGCGGTCGATCGCCGCCTCGTGCGGGGTCGGGACGGCGATCGTCACGGGCAGCCCCTGCAGTGCCACCAGCCCGTCGCGGACCGTGCGCATCAGCCCAGGCAGCGTCTCGGGTGCCACGGCCTGGCGGCCGACGTAGGCCGCCACGATGCCGGCGGTGAGGTCGAGGATGGGGTCGAGGGTCTCAGGCATGGTGCTCTCCTGAAGTGATGCGGCAGGCAAAGTCGCGCGCCGGCGGGGCGCGTGGGTTCAGTGCACGTCCTCCTCGTGGTCGGCGGGGACCGGCACCCGCAGGCCGAGCTGGCGAGCCAGCGTGTCGCTGATCGGGATCCGGCCCCACATGGCCTGGCCGCGGCCCTGTGCTTCGGCCTGGACCCGCTCGCGCTCGCGGAAACGCTCGTTGGCGCGCGCCATCGACGCGCGCTCGGCAGAGATCTCCTCCTCCGTCTGCTCGGTGATCACGGACTCGCCGCGCATGTCGGCCTTCACCGTCTCCCAGTGGGCGACGGCGTTGGCGCGATCGTCGTCGGTGGCGCCGGTGTCGTAGAGTTCGGCGTTGAGGATCGCCTCGACCTTGGCGAGCTCGGTCTCGATCGGCAGGGTCTCGTACCGGCACTCGGCCACGACATCGGCGTCCGACGGGCAGCCCTTGCCGTCCCAGAGGCAGCGCCAGCCCGGCTGACGGAACCGGATGCGGGCCCGCTCGATGGCCCAGGTCGGTTCGCTGGCGAGCGCCTGGGCGTAAAACCCGACCTTGGTCGCGAGCTCCCGCGGGTCGGCGCCGTAGCCCGCTTTGCTCGACACGAGCAGCATGATCTCCCGGTTCGCGTCCGGGCCCGGTGAGGCAGTGAGCGCGCGCCGCAGTTCGTCCCGGCGCCGCTCCAGCCAATCCTGCTGGGCCCGGTTAGGCGCCGAAGCGACGGGCAGCCGCTTGCGGCGGAAGGAGCCCGGCGCATCCTCCAGCCGGTTCGTGAACTGCGCGATGAACGTGTCCGTCTCCCGCGTGGCGAGGGGCGGCGTTACGACCCGGCTCAAGACCGAGGACGTTGAGAAGGTCGGCAGGGTCATGGGGCAATCCAATCATCTCAGCGACGAGAGCGAGGCCGCCGTTCGTGGAGCGGCGGGGCGGGGCAGGTGCGGGGGAGCGGCGGGCCTCACGGGCGGCGCGCTCGGCGGCCTCCCGCAGCGCGGTGTCGAGGATCCCGTCGAAGGCGAGCGCCCAGTCGGCTTTGCGGGCGATCGGGCGGTGCGCGTTGGCGTGCGACCAGCGGTGCATGCTGGCGGCGGTCTGCCGGACGAAGGCGACGTCGAAGCCAGCCGCCTCGGCTGCCGCGTAGTGGCGCCCCTCCGGCGCGAATCCGTCGGGACACAAAACAGCCCGGGGAGAGCGAGCCCCCCTGGGGGCCGTGGCCGCGTCAGCGGACGCGGGGGGGCGTTCGGTGCCAGGGGAATCTCTCTCGGGGGATTCACCCCTGACGGATTCCCTGGTGGATTCTCTGGGGGATTCCTTTGGGGGTGACTGCAGTGTCACCCGTCGGGTGTCAGGGCTGTCACCCGTGGGGGTGACACAGGTGGCTTGTTCCGGACCGCTGACGGGTGACTGTGTGTCACCCGTACCCGCGCCTTCGGTTTGGTCCTGGCGGCTTCTGTCACCCGTCGGTGACCGACCGGATCCAAGCCTAGGATCTCCGGATCCCGGGTCGCGACGCACCACGCCCGACAGGTGCAAGACGTAGACGTTGCCCTTGCGACCGCCGGACGTATTCGGTTCGACGTGAAGGACGTCGAGCTCTTCCAGCACCTTCAGCTTGCGCTGCACGGTGCGCTCGGACTGCGAACACTGGACGGCCAGCGTCGGGATCTTCGGCCAACACCGACCGCTCACCGGATCGGCGTAGTCGGCCAGCACCATGGCGACGAGTTTGGCGACGCCATCGGGGATGTGCGTCCGCATGATGTGGCTGATGGCTTCGACGCTCATAGTCGTGGTCCGGGCAAGACTTCATCGTCCGGCCGCGAAGCCTGTCCGGCTCCGGGCACGCGAAGACCCGTCGGCTGAATCGCTGGTCGCGAAGCCAATCGGGCCGGTGTGGCGGGTGGTGGATCTCGCAACGCGGGCCGAGCTTCAGGCCTCCGCCGAAAGGGACGGCGTCTGGAGGCGTGGGCTCAGGGCCTGCGGAAGGCCGGATCTCGTCCGGACCGGGCGGCATCAGTCGGGCACGAGGCGGGGACCTGACGCAGGGCGCGCGAGGATCTGATGGGCCGGGCGCGGGGGACCGCGGGGCAAGGGCCAGAGCTGCGGGATCATGGTGATGCAGACCTCAGGCTGAGTGGGGCGAGGAGGCGTCGCCGGCGGGCGCGGAGGCCTGCGGCATGGGGACGGCGCTGGCGCCGATGCGCGGCGTGCCGGCCGGGCCCTGATCCGGGCCGAGCAGGTCGAGCCGCCGCAGCGTGTCCAGCTGACGGACGCCGGCGAGCGCCAGGCAGTCGATGACGCCGAGATTGTTGATCCGGATCGCCGTGGAGGTCGGCGAAGCGTCGCCCTCCAGGGCGTCGTTCTTCACCCTGAGGTCCTCGACGATCTGCGCCAGGAGCGCTTCGAGCTTCCAGCCGGTCGGGTTTCCGACCGACATCAGCACCTTGGTGGTGGGCGTGCTCATCGATGACCTCGGGAGGGTTGCCGCGCGCAGGCGGAGGGGCGGCCGGGAGCGGCCAAGAATCCGGATGGAGTCCGAGTCTTTCGGGAGTCGGGACCGCTCCGCGGCCTTCTCCCGGGCGCCACTCTAGGCGTCCGGTCCGGGCGACGCCGGTGTCGGGGGCGGTTCGCCTGCTGCTGCGAGGCGCGCGGATTCGCGGGTTAGCAGCTCGGCGTAGAGCCGGCGGCGCATCGGGGCGCCGAACGAGCGGTAGGACGCGATCTCCGGCGGGAAGGCGAGCGCCAGGGCGGCGATCGCGCGCGCCTCGGCGGCGTGTTGAGCCCGGATGCTGGCGGGATTCGAATCGAGGCTGGCCGCCAATCGCGACAGGTGATCGGGGATCGAGGCCAGGCGCTCACGGGGCTCGATGTCGAGCGCCAGCTCCGTCCGATCCAGGGCGTCAGCGAAGCGGCCCAGCCCGGCGAAGCGCTCTTGGGTGAAGCTGCCCGCGACGCCGGGGCTCAGCCAGCGCACCAGGTCCGCGCCCGAACGACCAGGAGGAACGCCGGCGGCCGCGGCGAGCGGGGCGGCGGCGAACAGGCCGAGGAGCCGGCGGCGCTGCGGATTCGAGCTCATTCCGCCGCCTCGCTCATCGAGCTCGGAGCAGCGTACAAATTCGTGAAGTCCGGCCGGGCCAGCCGCTGGAAGGCCTCGCCGTAAGGCGGGTACGAACAGGCGCGCACCAGGTCGTAGAAGCCCTCCGGCTTCACGCTGTTGGCGCCCACAGGCCAGTCGTGGTCGGTGCGGGTGGAGCGCCCGGCCGAGCGGGTCCGCAGCTCGCCGCGCACGGCGAAGATCACGTGCTCCGTCGTGTTCCGGAAGTAGCGCCCGAATCCAAGGTCCGGCTTCGTCCAGGTGTGGACCGTCTTGTGCTGGAAGCCCCAGGCCGGGAGCAGGTTGAGGGCGAGGCCCAGCGTGTTGTTGGTCGCCCAGAGGTAGAGGTGGCAGTTCGCCTCCGCCCAGGATTCGACCGGTACCGCGGCGATCTCAGCGATCGGCATGGTGGCGTAGTCGTGCCCGCAGGACTCGGAGATGTTGTCCTCCTGCCAGGGCGGGTCGAGGACGAGGGTACGGAAGCGGCCGTCGACCGGCGCAAGGTCGAGAATCCGGATCTCGTCGCGCAGACGCAGGAGCTTGGTGTGCGGGCCGTTGACCTTGCCGGTCCGGTCCATCTCCTCCAGCAGCGGCCCGAACCGATCCGGATCGGCCTCCGCCGCCTCGCACACGTCCCGGATCTTCTCCAGTTGGCGGCCGGATATGCCCCAGTGCGCGGCGATCCGGTCGAACGTCCGATCCGCCAAGGCTCGCGAAACTTTCGCAGGCCTTGCGCCCGGCTTGGCGGGTTTCAGCGGGCTGATCCGGCCGCCCCGGGCCGCGGCGTCGAGCATGCGCTCATGCGCGGCCGCCTGCTCCCGGGCCAGCAGGGATAGGCCCATCGCGTAGATCTCGCTCGGACGGAACAGCTTCTCGACGCGACGCATCAACGAGACCTGGCGGGAGGACGTATTCCGAGTGGGAGCGGCGCGCGGCGTGGCGCGCCCAGGCGTCATGCGGACGCGAATCGGGAGAAAAGGTCGGACGGGGCCGCCGCTGAGGCGGCGATCGCCGGCAGCTCGGGCCCGGGGGCGGCGGCCGCGTAGCCGGGCTCCCACGGGAATCGCAGGGCCGGCGGAACGCAGGCGTGCGCGTAGTGGACGTCGCCCGGGAAGCCGCGGGAGGCGGCGCGGCTGCAGCCGCACGCGCAGCGCGGGAGGTCGGGGATCGTGGGCTTACTGCCGAGAGCTGTGAGTGGGACGGCCACGATCAAGCTCCAGGCGGGGGGTGAAGGTCGGTGTGCTGGCCGCGGGACCAAAGACGGCGATCCCACTCGGCGGGCGGGCAGATCGCGTCAGCTGCAGCGCCGTGGCGCCTGGCGCTGGAGAACAGCCGCCGCGCGAGCGCGTGATCTCGCCGAACGCGGGCGAACGCGCGCGCCGCGCCGAGATCGTCGACCCACTCGCGGAAGCGGTGCCAGTGGAAGGCGAGCGGCCTCACGAGCCGGCCCTCCGCTGCCAGTCCTCGGCGAGCAGGGCGTCGATCGCCTGCCGCTCCGCCAGGAGCTTCCGCTTGCGCTCCTCGCGAGCGAGGTCGTCGAGCCAGGGCAGAGGCGCGGCCATCGCGCCGACCACGAAGGCCAACCCGTAGCGGTTGAGGATTGGCCCGACGTACTCCAACGAAGGCTTGGCCTCACCGGAAAACCACTTCTCGACGGTGCGTACCGGCGCATTGATCGCATCAGCCACGCACTGCGCCGGTTTGACCGGATGCAACTTGTGCCACTGCTCTACCCAAAGCTGGGGTTTAATCACCCAGCCCCGGGTCTCATCAGCCCCAGACTTCCGCATATTCTTCCTCGACACTGCGGGTATCGAGGCGGTGGTCCGAGCCACGCGGCTGGACTGCGGGAACGAGGCGCTGCCACTCATGGAGCGCCCCGCGAAAGGAGGTCGAAACCGTGGAGATAATCACGCACCGGGGCTTGCAGGCTGGTGGGCGCGTGAGGGACGGCGGGGGCGGTTCGCGTCATGCGGGCCGCCCTGCCGCTATGAGGCTGAGCGCGACTGCACCAGAGGCGCAGCACACGCCCCAGAATGTGTGGCGGACCACATCGCTGCGCAGGCCACTGTCGAGTGCCTTCAGGGCCTCGATGACGCCGCCGAGAGCGGCGGCGGCCAGCGCGATCGCGGGGATCAGGAGAAGCACCATTCAGGTGCCTCCCGAAGGGGCCGGAGCCCGAAGGCCCCGGCCAAGTCTACGGGAGGAAACGCCCAAAGTGGGCTGTCCCCGGTCGGCGGACGCCAAACCGCCGGCCGGAGCTGGTGCGCAAGCGCGGACGGAGCGCCGAGCATGATGCTCGACGACCCCGCCCCGCCCGCTACCATCGGAAGTGCGAAGACCGATGGAGTTGAGGATGGAACTCGACGGACGGTTACAGGCCGCGGAGAGGCGGATCGCCGAGCTGACGGAAGATCTGCATCGCGCCAACATCCAGCTCGGTTTGGTGACCGCTTGGTGCGGGGCGTTGACGGCGCTGGTCATCGGCGCAGTCCTCTGGCGATAAGCGCCGCGCCAGCAGCGATCCAACACAGGGCCGAAAGACCGCCGGCCAGCCCGATCATCACGCGTGCATCGAAGCCGATCGAGAGCATGGCAACGCCGCCGGTGAGGCAACCGGCCGCCATAAGACTGGACACACAATCGACTGTAGAAGCGCCGGACTGGGGAGACATGTCAGCACGCCTCCCGATCGAGCGCAGCCGGGATCGGCGCCGAGCCGTAGGGCAGCAGCTTGGTCTGGACCTTCGTGCCTTTGGGCAGGATGGCGACTTGGTCCTGACGGGTGGGCAGTGGCACGCCGACGGCCGCGGCGAGGTCGAGCGTCAGCTGCTCCCGGCTCGGGATCGTCTCACCCGGTATCTGGGTGCGGACGTGCCAGAGGTTGAGGGCGAAGCCGGCCAAGCGCACGAGCTGCTCGGCGTCGAGGGGAAAGGACGAGCCGGAGCGCATCAGGCGGCAGCTCCCTCGGTGGGGGCGGCGAGGCGCTTGGCGGCTGAGATTTTGGCAAGGCGCTCGTAGGTGACGTCCTTGCGGCCTCGCGCTTCGGCTCCGCGGACCCACGCGTGCCAGTACTCGGACGAAACCGAGTTCCGCTTGCGCATCTGCTTAGCGGTGTTCTCGGGCACGCCGATATCGGTGGCGAAAGCGCCGAGGCCGTAGCTCGCAATGAGTGAGCGGAACGAGTCCATTTCAATTGGGTACCATGGGTACCCAGAGAGTCGCAAGACGAAACGTACCCAGCTTCGGGGGTACAAACTGTGCATGGATCTCGATACGCCAGGAGCGCGCTTAGCTTGGGCGCGTAAGAAGGCGGGCTACGATAGCCCGCGTGCGGCAGCTCGTGCGCTGCGCTGGAACGAGAACACTTACAAGTCCCACGACAACGGTGTGAGGGGCTACGGCGTCGAGGAAGCACAGGTCTACGGGCGCGCCTTCGACGTGTCGTGGATCTGGCTGGTCAGCGGTGAGGGCGGCGTTGAGCGGAAATCCGCGGCGCGCATTGTTGGGCTGATCGGGGCAGGCGGCGAGATTGATACGAGTGTGAGTGACGCGTTCGGTGAAGATGTCGTCGAAGTAGAGGTCCTGGTCGCGTTGCCGCCGGACGCTCTGGCCTACGAGGTCTGGGGCGACTCCATGCTACCGAAATACGACCCGGGGGATATTATCATCGTCCGCCCCTCAGAGGTGACGCCAGACGAACTCGTCGGCGACATCGCGCTGGTCCTGACCGGGGAGGGCAAGCGCTACCTCAAGCGCATCCAGCGCGGCGACGAGCCCAACACGTTCAACCTCGAAAGCTTTAACGCCAAGCTGCTTCAGAACAGGCGCATCGTCGAAGTCGCGACGATCCATCTCGTCGTGCCCGCCAAGCAGGTGCAGCGAGTTCCAACCGGGAAAGAAATCGAGCGGCGCTTCAAGCTCAAGGCAACAGGCTGATCGCCATGACTCAGCCCAAACCCTTCCGCCCCGACAAGGCCGCCCACGTCCAGTTCGGCGACCTCCACACCGACTTCATCCTGCCGATCTGCCTGCCGGATCCCGAGTTGCAGGTCGGGGACGCGTTGGCCGTCCTGGTGGTGACCACAGTGGAAGGACAGCGGGTGGGGGTGCCGATCGGAGTGAATGCGCTGGAGCACCTTAAGGGGATCGTGGAGGCGGGGCTGCGGATGGTGCGGGCCGATGAGGGCCCGGACGACCCCGACTGGCCGACGCAGCTCTGATCCCGGCCGCCCTGCCGCGGCCAAACCATAAACGACACAACCGGAGGAACCCATGACCCGCACGTCCGCCGTCGTCCTCGCGCTCCTGCTCATCATGGGCGGGGATGGCGTCGCTCGAGCCCAGAGCTCGTCCGCCACCAAGCCCCCGGCCACCAATGACACCTCCGGCATGGCCGGCGACAAGGCCAAGAACGCCGAGAGCGCCCCAGCTGGCTCCGGGACGAAAGGCCCAGACGCGAAGGGCACGGTGGACGTGTCGCCGGGCGTCGGGGCCGTCGAGGGCGCGGACGGAAAGCCGCCGCTGAAGGACGGAACCGGCAAGTGACCGCACCAGAGGCCGCCAGCACCAGCGCGACCCGCATCGGCATGCGGCGCGGGGCGCTCGGCCTGGTGACAGCCTACGCGGCTCTCTGCACACTGAACCCTGCGCATGCGCAGAGCCACGGCGATCGGGTGGCCGTCTACGCCAGGACGCTCTCCGCGACGACCTTCGCGTAGCAGGCCTGCCCGGGCTTCCGCGCGGACGCCGCGAAGCTCTCCCTGATGCGCACTCAGGCCGGGGTCACGGACGCCGAAGACCAGACGATCGCGGACAAGATCCGGGAGAGCACCGGCTCGACCGCCTCTGCCTATGAGCGGGTCGGGCAGAGCGCGTGGTGCGCCGACACGTACCGTCAGTTCGGGCCGCACGGCACGCTGGCGGCGGATGCGCTGCGGAAGAAGCCATGACCGAGACCATGACCCATTGTCCCGACAACGCGACCGACGCTGACCCCGCCGTCCTGGTGGTGACCACCGTGGAAGGACAGCGGGTAGGCATACCGATCGGGGTGAATGCGCTGGAGCACCTGCGGGGGATCGTGGAGGCGGGGCTGCGAGTGGTGCAGGAAGAGGTTGGGGGTGCGGAGCCGTGAGGCTAATGCCGCGGTCTGTCAAAGGCTCGGCGCCTGCAGTCGTGGCCTGATGTCGTACGAGCCCGTTCCTCCTGATGAATTTCGGGACTACCGTTATGTGGCCTTCATAGACGAGGCCGGCGATGATGGTCTAGCGAAGGTAAGGCCCATCGATCCAGATGGAGCTTCCGAGTGGTTTGTCTTGTCGGCCGTCGTTGTGTCTGTCGAAAACGAGCTGAATGTTCCTCAATGGCATAAGGCGCTGCGTGATGACATCGGGCATCGCCAATCCCGCATCATCCATTTCAAGCGCATCAACGAGGACTGGCGCAGGGAGGCCTTATGTTCAGCAATGGCGCAGTTGCCCATGCGCTGCATTGTTGTAGCTTCGAATAAGAGGAGCATGCGCGGACATAGCAACAAAAGAGCGGCGAAGGCGCCAGCTCGCAATCCGTTTTACTGCTGGATGACGCGCCTTTTATTGGAGCGCGTTACGCAGTGGTGCGGCAATCGAAACGAAATCAAGAAAACGCGCGGAGGGAAGGTAAAATTTGTCTTTTCCGAGCGCGGAGGAATGTCGTACAGCCAGTTCGCCGCATATTTGCATTGGCTCAAACTACAAAGCCTTGGTAATAGTCTATACCTTTCGCAAGGCGATTTGGATTGGTCTGTTGTTTCAACGGACTTGATTGAAGCCTACAATCATGAGCGAAAAGCTGGCTTGCAGCTTGCCGACGTTGTTGCGAGTGCATTCTACCAAGCTGTATCGCTAAGGCCGGATGGCACAACGCGGCCCCGATATGCCGAGCTTCTGCGTCCGCGTATGGCGATCCGTGGCGGCACGCATGCTAATTTTGGCGTGAAGATGATGCCTACTAATATTTGGCGCTATGGCGTGGATGAAGCGCAGACGCAGATATTCTCAAGCTACGGATACCAGAGCCGACTGCTGAGGCGGTAGGCCGCTGGGCCCGTGTATCCGGGGGCGTTAGCCAATAATCCTAAGTATTAGCGTCCCATCGGGTGCTGCCGAAGCAACCAGGTTATCCAGCAAGCCTACCTTGCTCAGTTAAGCGAGCTGTAGCGGTTCGGTCAAGATCATCCTGTTAAGAACTTGAAGCTGTGCTTTTTCGGGGACGCCTTAGCACTCGAAAACTGGAGTGCCATTTCAAAACGGCAGCGGATCCGCGAGCCCCGGCGGTACCTTCCCGAAGATCGCCAGCGCGCCTTTGCCGCGCTGTCAGGCATAGTCATCGAATGCGCCGAGGCGCACCATTGCTGGCATCGCCCGCAGCCCCGCAGGACGTCATGCGCCTCATATCGAATGCCCTTGTGGCTGTCCTCCTGATCGCCTCTACTGGCGCCCTCGCGCAGAGCCGTACCTACACGCGCACCTTCACCTGCTCGGATTTGAAGGCCTTCGTCGCCCGGTCAGGAGACGCCGCGCTCGCGTCCAGCGATCTGATCTACGAAACCGTCCATCGGGACGGTGGTGCCTGTGAGCAGGATGAGACGAGCGCGCCCGCCTACGAGCCGACAGCCGACGCGCCGGCCTGCTTCGTCGGATGGCGGTGCAAGCAGCGGAACAGCGACAGCAATCAGAAGTGATGATCGGCGCGGCTTAGAACGTCAGCTGATCCGCCAGCCCCGGCGGCGGCGTCCCGAAGACCACCAGCGTCACCGGATCCGCCCCTACGTCAGCGGCTGTGGGTGCTGGGACTGACGGCCGGAGAACGTATCCGGCATCAGCGGGCAACCGCGGTGCGGCTGCTGGTGGTGCATCGCGCGCGTCGTGTTGGACCCGCTGGCGCCGCCCAGGATCACCACCCGCCCATGACAGGCCGGGCACCGTTGGACGTCCCGGCCATAGACGATGGCCGCCACCTCCAAGCTGACGGCGACCCAGACGCCGTGGCTCTTCACTTCGCAGGTGTCGGCGATGGGTGCGGGCATGGGCGGAGACTGCCATGCGAGCTTAGGCATAGCCAAGTCAGAACGGCAGCTGATCCGCCAACCCCGGCGGCACCTTCCCGACGATCGCCAGCGTATCGGCTCCGAGCCTAAGCGAGCGCCTGCGGATGGGGAGATGGCGTACCAGAGTATGTGTCGGGCTTCAGCGGGCAGCCGGGATGCGACTTCCGATGCGACAGCGAGCGGCGAACGCCTCCACCACTGTAGGCCCCGAGGATCATCACCTTCCCGTGGCAGGCCGGGCAACGTTTGACGGCCATGACGTGCTCGGTCGCCGCCTCCTCGAGGCTCACGGCATGCCAGCCGGTCCCGATCCTCACTTCGCAGGTCTGGCGGGCAGTTTTGGTCATAAGCCCGGCGTGGCATGCGCAACCGCTCGTCGCTAGAGCGATGGGGTCACAGTCAGAACGGCAGCTGATCCGCCAGCCCGGGCGGTACCGTCCCGACGATCGCCAGTGTCACCGGCTCCGAGCCGTCGATAGGATGACGACGAGCCGCAGATCCGTTAGCCGGCTCATCTGACCAAGTTGAAGCGGAAAGCCTACCTCGTGTCCGTCACGCAGCGCCGCGAGGCCGTGCGCGTCTACGCGGTGCTGGCGACGACGGCAGACGAGGCACTGGAGGCGATCGCGCTCTCCGCGCCGCCGCGGGCGAAGCTGGAGATCGTGGGCGGCCTGTCGCGCGACATGGCCCGTCGCATGGGCCTCAAGGCAGGAGAGCTACGCCTGGTGTGATGCGCTGGAGAACGGCACGGCCCAAACTTCACGTGTGCGACCGACGTATAGCTTGTCCATCCAGGTGAATGTGCGTGACTGTGATCGGCCTAAGCTCGCACGGTCGGGCCGGCGCAGTTCTTCCCGTACCGGGTCGGTGTTTCGCGGGCTTCAAAGTAACGCCCTGACGCTCGCGTATTCTGAGACTGACTGCGCCCTGCCGCCCGCCGGCGTGCGGGGCGCCTCTTTCAGAACGGCAGCTGATCCGC
>NZ_JBKFBO010000077.1:0-13890 GCF_053346215.1 Methylobacterium sp. A49B | reverse complement strand
TGGGACTCGACGCTGATCGACACGGCCGACTGCACGAACGGCAGCTTCCAGTGCAGGCCAGGATCGGCCTCGCCGACCACGGCGCCGTTGGTGAGCAGCACCACGCGCTCGCGCTGGTCGACCGTATAGAACGAGCCGCCGACGATGGAGAGGGCGACGAGGCCCGCGATGCCGATGAGGCCGAGCCTGCCGTAGTTCAATTTCTTCGCTCCCTTCTGCGTCGGACCGCGATCACCCATCTGTCGTTCCAGTTGTGTGCCTTTGGCCATCGGCCCCTCATCGCATCCACACGACGCTGCCGTCCGCGTCTACTGTACAGCGCGACTGGTGCCATTCGATGTCGTTTGAGGGCCCAACCGCGCGGCGCATAGATTGCGATGCACGGCATCGCCCGGAACGCCGTTATCAGCCGGCGCCCGACGTCGGCGCAGGACGCGTGCTCACGAAAGGGCTCGAGACCTTCTGGGCGGGCGAGCATCAATCGCGGTGGAGCGGCCGAAAGCGCCGCCGGTCGTTCCTTGCATGTTCTTGGATCAAGCGCGGTTGCCAGGATACCGCTCATGCGCGTTCAGTGTTGCCGCACGGCTCAATCGAAGCTCGAACACAATGCCAGAATAATCGCTGCAGCACGCGTCGATTGAGACAAGGTGATGGATACCTAAAGCTCGATTTGCATCATTTCGGGCATCGCAAGTTGGATCAGGAGCACGCCTTGCCATTGGGTAAAACGATTTCATTGTAGGTGGATTTTACCGCTTGACCGCCGCGGGTCGGCCAGGGGACGCTGGCTTTGAACGTGAACTGGTTATTGGCGCCACCCACAAGCCGCATAATATTGCTTCCGAATAAAGCTGGATACGGCACGCTCACTTCGGCCAAGACGTAGCGCATTCCGGCGAGCTGGAAGCCCTCCGGCACCTTCAGATCTGTTGCCGCGCCGACGGCCCGTGCTGTGCCGTTGCTCGTCGCGTAACTGGAGCACACTCGAGGCAGCTGCCCTGAACCGTCCGCTGCGACGCCGAGCGCGCTGATCACGATCTGAGCTGTGCTGTTCGGATAGGGCGTCAGAACAAGTTTGGCTGACGCGAAGATGTCGCTCAACGTCGCCGCCGCCATCGGTGTCTGCGTGTCTCCCTGGGAGGTGATGTCCGCTAAAGTACGCGCCAGAAGTGTCACTTTACGATAGTGATCGAACGCGCGGCCAAATTCCGTGATGCCAAACAATAGCGTCAGCATTACCGGCAGGATTAGCGCGAACTCGATGGCTGAGACACCGTAGGTGTCGTCACGCAGGTCGGACAACCTGCGGATGTAACGGATCCTGTCGGGCATTGGCCATCTCATGGGTCAGCACCCCTGTCCCGACGAGGTGTCATAGGGTTCCGTACGAAAAACGGCCGTCGACTGAAGTAGCCGCGCCCCATCACCGAAGCCGGGCAGACCGGCATAGAGGAAGCTAAAAGCGACGCGGTATTTGACTGCGGCGGTGAAGACAACGATCGCTCCCGGCTGCGCGCAAGCGTAGCTGGTCCCGAAACCGGTGGACCAATCTTTCGTCATCGTATCGAGCGGTGTCGGCACGCTGCCGGCCGCGAAGGAAGTACTCAACGCGATGTTGAGCTTGAGTGAACTGCAATCGAATGCCGTCGCGACCTGTGCAGTGTTGGTGCCGCACATGGACGCTTTCATTGCGGAGAGCAGTTTGCTGCTGTCCGTCTGGCCTGTATTCGCCTTCTGGAATTGACCCGTGTAGATTTTTCGGCCGGCGCGCTGGAGAGCATCATCGAGGTTTCGCGCCGTCCAGACCAGCAGGGCGGTTTGGAGGATCACCGCAAGCAGACTCAGGAACGGCGTTGCGATCAGGGCAAACTCGACAGCGGCCGCACCATCTTCCTTCCGGATGAGGTGGTTTGCTGCCAAACGCAATCGCGCTCGGATCGAGTGAAGCTGATCTCTGCAGCGGGATGGCATTTACAGCCCCAGAATGATACTGTTGAAGAGATGAACGATTGAACTCGGATTACTCAACAATCCTGAGCTTCTTATCAGCTACCTTGATCAAGGTTGGGCATGAGACGATAACGCGGATGTCGTCGTAATCCCGATCACTGCCAGCGTTGGGTGGGCGGTCCTCCCAACCGTAATACATGTACTTGCCATCGCTGCAGCTCGCAGTCGACGTCGCTGGATCGTGGGTCGTGTGGCTGTTCGGCAGGATCCCACCGTCGGATTTGCTCTTGCAGGCGCTGAGGCTATCGCAGACGATCGTCTCCAAGATCGGGTTCGAGACCATGTTCACAGTCGTCAGGCTGCCGGTCGTATTAACGCGATAGCCCTTCATGCTCATTGACTGAACCCGCAGCCCGGTATCGATAGTCGTGTCAGTGTAGTATTCATAAGTTTCCTGGCTTGGATCGTTCCAGATCGATTTATTGCTTCGGGCGTTGCGCACGTTGTGCAGCATGTAGCTCGGAGCCTCGTTGGCGCCGCAGGTGGGTAGAGCGGCCTTCGAGTAGTCGGTCGGAGGAGTGCCGTTGTCGGCGATCGCGACCAAGCCGCGTCGGCCCTTATCGGCTTCTGCCTGACGCTTGGGATCGGACGAATAGCAGTACATGTAGATGCGGTTGTAATCCGCTGCTTCGGGCGACAGCTGGCTGAAAGTCGGCGGACTGGTCTGGTAGACCGGCGCGACTCGGTTGACGGTGGTCGCGGTGCCGACGACGAGTTGTCGGGGCATGCCTGGCAGGAGATGGAGCAAGTTCGTCTTGACTGTCGTCGAAATTGTCACCCGGTAGTTTGCGCCATCGATCCAGCTTCCGTTCACCTGATACCCGCCGGTCGTGCCAGCGGTGCCCAAGCGAGAGGTGAGCTGAGCACTTGCGAGACGTAGCCCCTCGGTGGCTGCTGCGACTGTGTCCGCGTTGGCGACGAGCAGCGCGGTTGCATCGGCGATGCTGGACTCGACCGCCCGGATGCGCACGGCATTGCCGTAGTCGATGACGAGGCCGCCCGCGCCCAGGAGCAGCGGCAGGCTGAGCCCGAAGATCATCACGACGTTGCCGCTTTGATCATCAGCGAAGGGACGAAGCCAGCGCGACAGGCTTCCACGCATGTGAGATCTCCCAACGCGCGTCCCACCATTCACCAGCGAGCGCAGACGGTGCGGGATCACGTTGGCGTTACAATATTAATTCCAGGTTGTTGCCGTTATTTAGACGATCATATTGAAGCATTAGGTGCGCTTCCCAGTTTTGGTATGGTTAATGAAAACTAAATGTTGGTCTGCTGTCAGCTTGTCTGGGTTCCTGCAAAACGGGCGGCATACGGCCTGACGTCCTTTGGAACTCTGAGGCTAAGACGTCAGCCCGCCCCCACCGCCGCCCGCCGCTTCGCCTGTGCCCCCGGCACGCCCAGCCCGATCGCCTTCGCGATCTTCGAGCGCTGCGCGGCGTAGCTCGGCGCGATCATCGGGTAGTCCGCCGGCAGGCCGTATCGCTCGCAGTACGTCGCCGGCGTGAGGCCGTGGGCGGTGAGATGCCTCCGGATCGTCTTGTAGGACCGGCCGTCGATGAAGCTGACGATGCCGTCCTGCTGGATCGACTTGCGGATCTGAGCAGGCGTCGGGCGGTCGATCGCCGCCTCGTGCGGGGTCGGGACGGCGATCGTCACGGGCAGCCCCTGCAGTGCCACCAGCCCGTCGCGGACCGTGCGCATCAGCCCAGGCAGCGTCTCGGGTGCCACGGCCTGGCGGCCGACGTAGGCCGCCACGATGCCGGCGGTGAGGTCGAGGATGGGGTCGAGGGTCTCAGGCATGGTGCTCTCCTAGTGTGATGCGGCCGGCAGGATCGCGCGTCGGCCAGGCGCGTCGGTTCAGTGCACGTCCTGCTCTTCGTGGCGCTCCGCGCGGAACGACCGTTCAGCGAGGTCGAGTTCGATGCGAGGGGCGCGGTTCGCCATCAGAGGAGACCGGGCGAGCTTCCCAGCGCGCTCAAGCGCCTCACTGCACGTCGAGCAAAGTAGGGTAACGGCTTCAACGCCGTTCTTCAGGTCGAACTGAGTATGGACGAAGGATAAATTCTCGCGCTCGGGGCACACTTCGCAAGACAACTTGCCGCGTGCCGCGAGCATCCATGCCTTGGCGCTTTCGCGACGGTTCTTCCAATCGTCGGTTTCGAGGTAATCCGAATACTCAATGCGAGCGAGGGCTTGTCGTCTTGCTTCCTTGTCCCTCTCGCTACGAAGGCGCGCTTCCTCGCGCTCGCCGAACACAGCCTCCTGACAGCTGGGACAGAGGAAACGATATCCTTCAGCGTACCGCGATTGATTGTCGGCGGCTGCTTTGAGCACGCTGCTCATCATCGAGCGGCTGGTGATCGGGAGCTCCCGGGCGCAGCGATCACATGAGAGGCCGATGGAGACGGCGCCGGACCGCCGGAGCATCAGCTGCGCGGACGGTTTGCCGACCGTTAGGACGGCGAGTTGGTTCGCACTCACCTCGGGCGCGTGCCAATACGCGTAGACCGCTGCCCGCAGCAGATCGGAGGGCTCGGTGATGTGTACGAGGGCCTCGACCTTGGATGCCAGCCCCCGCTTCGCCTCAGCGATCTCGGCAGCGACCCGCGCCTCTAGAAGACGCAGCTCTTCGGCGGCGCTCATGATCGCATCGAGTTCGGGGCTGGTCGGACGATCCACGGTGCTCTCCTGAACGAAGCTGCTGTTAGCGGTCAGACTATGCCGTCCGCCCAGCGGGGTCTGGGCGTCATGCCGCCTCGGTCGCAGGGGGGAACGGCGCCGGCATGTAGGCGCCGAGCCCGCTCGACAGCGACATCCACCGGGGCTTCACGTCGAGCTCGGCGAAGTAGGCCTCCCAGGCTGCGCCCTCATCGGAATCGGCGAGCACGAAATGGGTGCAGCCGCTCGGCCACTGGCCGCGGCGGACCTGGTCCATGCCGGCGGCGTTGCGAGCGGCGAACGGATCGGCGGCGGGCGTCCCTGGCGGCGGCGCTGCGCCTGTCGGTCCGATGTCGCCGGTCGCGGGAGCGCCGTTCCGCCAGAGGCCGCGCTCGAACCAGCGGTGGAGCGCCCGGGCCTGGCTGCGGTGCTGGGTCCGCGTCCGCGCCTCGACCGCCGCGGCGTGAATCGCCCGTTCCTGGTCGGCGGGGGTGAGCTCGCCGAACAGCGCCACCGCCCGTGATCGGTCTGCCGCCAGCCGGCCGCTCTCGGGGTAGACCTTCCAGAGGCGCTCGAATCGCGCCGCCGTCTCCGGCGGCACCGGGGGCGGCACCGCCCCCCGGCAGCCCTGCGACGGTCGTGGCCGGCGCTCCGTTCCTCGTTCGGGTCGGTTCCCGGTCCAGGCCTCCTGTTCCGAGATCCGTTCTTCCTCCAGCGAGCGCGTCCCCCCGCTGGCGGGGGGATAAAGGGGGGAGAATCCCTTGGTAGAATCTAGTTCTAGGTAGGCGGTCGGGTTTGCCGACTCCGGCTCGCCCGACTCCGGTTCACCCGTCGACGGCTCACCCGGAGTCGGAAAACCCGACTCCGGTGAGGCCTCCGCCGCGGTCGGAAAACCCGACTGCGGTAGAGATGCAACAGCGGGGTTTTCGGCCTCTGCCGGCGACCCCTTTTCGGGCTCGTCCAGGACGATGTACTCGACGCCGCCGAAGGCCCCGCGGCCGGTCCGCGCCTCCTCGCGCAGCACCCAGCCGCTGGCGATCAGCTCTCGCATGATCCGCTGCATCTGCTCGCGGCCCATGGGCTTGCGCGCATCGCCGCTGCCGGTGCCGAACCGGCGCCGCAGGTGCTCCTGGGAGATGTTCCAGTCGTCCGGGCGCGAGCGCAGGTAGCAGAGCAGCCCGAGGGCATCGAGCGCCAGGTCCTCGTCGCGGAACACGTCGTTCCGGATCGTCGTGAAATCCCGGTTGTGGCGGCGGCGTATGATCGTCATGGCGGGCGCCTTCTTCAGGCATAGCTGGAGCGCTTGGCCGCGAAGCCGGTCAGGCTCCGGGCACAGGAAGGCCCGACGTCGGAATCGCTGGTGGCGAGCGGCGATCGGGTCGGCTGGCGGGTGGTGGATCTCGCAGCGCGGGCCGAGCTTCAGCCTCCGCCGAAAGGGACGGCGTCTGGAGGCGTGGGCTCAGGGCCTGCGGAAGGCCGGTCTCTCGTCCGGGCCGGGCGGCATCAGCCGGGCACGAGGCGGGGACCTGACACAGGGCGCGCGAGGATCTGATGGGCCTGGCGCGGGGGACCGCGGGGCAAGGGCCAGAGCTGGATGATCATGATGGCGTTGCTCAGCCTGAGGTGGCCGACGAGGCGTCGCCGGCGGGCGCGGAGGCCTGCGGCGCGGGCACTGAGCCGCCACCGATGCGCGGCGGGCCGCCCGGGCCCGGATCGGGGCGCAGCGCGTCCAGGCGCGCCAGCGTGTCCCGCTGCCGGCCCTCGATCACGCTGAGCAGGTCGATGATGCCGAGGTTGTTGGCCTGGACCATCCTGGCGGTCGGCGAGGCGTCGCCGGCGATCCGGTCGTTCTTGGCGTGAAGCTCCAGGCGCAGCTGGGCGAGCAGCTCCTCGAACTTCCAGCCGTCCGGATTGTCGGCCGACATCAGCACCGGGGTGGTGGGCGTGCTCATCGATGGCCTCGGGAGGGTTGCCGCGCGCACGCGGATGGGCGGCCGCGCGGGGCCGGGAATCCGGGTAGAGTCCGAGTCGAGGCTGAATCGGGGGCGTTGTGCGCCGCTCTCACGCTGCCCTCGCGCGGGTCGATCCGCGCGGGCGCCAGGAGAGGTTTCCGACGGCGCAATTGCCTTTGTCGCCGTCATCTGGAATCGCCAACCAGCCTGGCGGCCGTGGGCCGAGGAAAGTCTCCAGCACAAGACGATTCACGGCGACGCTGAAGTGCCTGTTCTCGCGCGACAGGCAGACGATGAGGCAGCCGTTCCGCTTAGGCTTGGTCGCCAGGATCACACTCTGGCGCCTGTGAACGACGGTGCCCCCGATCGGATGATCCAGCCTGACGTCGCGAGCTACGCTGCGCACCCGGCCGCGATCGCTGACCTCGTAGAAGCCCACGTACCCCTGAATCGGGCGCCAAATCTCGGAGGCAGGAAGCGCGCTCATTCCGCCGCCTCGCGCGCAGCCGCCGGCGCCTGATAGAGGTTGCAGAAGTCCGGCCGGGCGAGCCGCTGGAAGGCCTCGCCGTAGGGCGGGTAGCTGCAGGCGCGCACCAGATCGTAGAAGCCCTCGGGCTTCACCGAATTGGCGCCCACCGGCCAGTCGTGATCGGTTCGGGTCGAGCGCCCGGCGGAGCGGGTGCGCAGCTCGCCGCGCACGGCGAAGATCACGTGCTCGGTCGTATTGCGGAAGTAGCGGCCGAATCCGAGGTCCGGCTTCGTCCAGGTGTGGACCGTCTTATGCTGGAAGCCCCAGGCCGGGAGCAGGTTGAGGGCGAGCCCCAGCGTGTTGTTGGTCGCCCAAAGGTAGAGGTGGCAGTTCGCCTCCGCCCAGGAGTCGACCGGTACCGCGGCGATCTCGGCGATCGGCATGGTGGCGTAGTCGTGCCCGCAGGATTCGGAGATGTTGTCCTCCTGCCAGGGCGGGTCGAGGACGAGGGTGCGGAAGCGGCCGTCGACCGGCGCGAGATCCAGGATCCGGATCTCGTCGCGCAGGCGCAGGAGCTTGGTGTGCGGGCCGTTGACCTTGCCGGTCCGGTCCATCTCCTCCAGCAGCGGCCCGAACCGGTCCGGATCGGCCGCGGCCGCCTCGCATACGTCCCGGATCTTCTCCAGCTGGCGGCCGGAGATGCCCCAGTGCGCGGCGATCCGGTCGAAGGTCCGATCCGCCAAGGCTCGCGAAACTTTCGCAGGCCTTGCGCCCGGCTTGGCGGCCTTCAGTGGGCTGATCCGGCCGCCCCGGGCCGCGGCGTCGAGCATGCGCTCGTGCGCCGCCGCCTGCTCCCGGGCCAGCAGGGACAGGCCCATCGCGTAGATCTCGCTCGGACGAAACAGCTTCTCGACGCGACGCATCAACGAGCCCTGGCGGGAGGACGTATTCCGAGTGGGAGCGGCGCGCGGCGTGGCGCGCCCGGACGTCATGCCGACGCGAATCCGGAGAGGAGGTCGGACGGGGCCGCCGTGGCGGCGATCGCCGGCAGCTCGGGTACGGGCGCAGCGGCCGCGTAGCCGGCCTCCCACGGGAATCGCAGGGCCGGCGGGACGCAAGCGTGCGCGTAGTGGACGTCGCCCGGGAAGCCGCGGGAGGCAGCCCGCCCGCAGCCGCACGCACAGCTCGGGAGGTCTGGAATCCGCGGCTTGCTGCCGAGGGCTGTGAGCGGGGCGGCCATCAGTGGGATTCGCTTGGGAGCTGGAGGAGGCGACCGGCCCAGGCACGCGGGCGCCGGATCGATTCCGGACAGGCGGGATCGGTGACGTCCGCCGCCACAGCGATCGCCTCGGCGAGCCAGAGCGCGCCGCGCCGGCACGTGCGGAAGCCGTCGGCGAGGTAGGCGCGGAGCGCGGTCGTGGCGCCGGGCATCACGAGTCCTCCGGTGGTGCGCGGAGATCGGTGTGGCCGCCGCGGGACCACAGGCGCAGCTCGTACTGGCGGGCGCGTTGCTGGAGCCAGCCGGCGGCCGACAGGATCGGGGCGGCGATCGACGCGCAGGCGGCTCCTAGCGCGGTGAACGGGAGCGCTAGACCCTGGAGGCAGACCGCCAGGGCGCGGAGCAGGGCGGGGATCAGGGTCATCGTGGACCCCAGATCTCTGCCATCTGCCCGGCGAGCCGCCGCTGGAGCTCGGCGTTCTGTCGCTCCAGGCGCGCCTGCTGGCAGATGCGCGCGGCCTCTCGCACCTCGGCGGTCGAGGCGTCCGGATCCACGTAGTAGAACAGCTCCATCCCGTAGACGGCGAGCAGCTGGTGGTAGGCCTTTCCGGCCGGAGACGAGGCGCCTTCCAGCCACTTCGACACCGTCTTGGCCGGGATGCGGGTGTCCGCCTCTACGCAGGCTGCGGTCTTCTGCGGATGGATCAATCGCAGAAACGCAGCGATGCGCTGCGCGAAGATCTGAGGTTCGATCACCCCAACCTTTCGCACAGCTGCCTGTGACCTTCGCATGGACTTCCTCGATGCTTGCGACATCGAGGTCAGCTGCGTCAGCGGACCGGTCGGGAAGAGCGAGGCGGTCATCGATCGGGCCTCGCGAGGAGGTCGACGGAGCAATGACCAGGATCACGCGCCAAAGCTGCCAGGCTGACGGGCGCGTGAGGATAAGCGAGGGCGGTCCGCTGAGCGTGGGCTGCCTTCTCGCTGTTGCGGATGCGACGCCAGCAGACGGCAGCCCACGCCCAGATGTTGAGCCCGGCGATGATCATCACCGGCACGCCATAACCGAGCCACGGCCGCACGAAGCCGCGCTCGACCATTACGGACAGGAACGCGGCCCAGGCGAGGTCGACAGCGCCGATCGCGAAGCAGGCGAGGATGAAGCGCGGTGGCGTCACGCGCCTCCCGAAAGTGGCCGGAGCCCGAAGGCCCCGGCCCAGTCGAGGGAGGAAACGCCCGCCATGGGCAGGAGAACGGCCTGCACGGTCCGTGCCGGCCGAAAGGGGATGCGTAGTGTGAAGCCGCGTCATCTACGCGGCCTCCGGATCGAGGACGGCGGGGATCGGCTTGGCGCGGTACGGCAGCAGGCCGGATTTCACGGTCGTGCCCTGCGGGGTGATGGAGACGACGCCCTCACGGGTCGGCAGCGGCACGCCCATGGCCTCGCCGAGGTCCAACGTCAGGCGCTCTGCGGACGGGATCGTCTCGCCTTCCTTCCGCAGGACCTTCCGCCAGAGCGTGATCAAGAAGCCCGCGCCGCGAACGAGCTGCTCGGCGTCGAGCGCCGGGCGGCCCAGCGCGCCGGCCTCGAAGTGGAGGTCGACGCCCACCTCCCGGATCGTCTCCACCTGGTCGGCGATCCGGCGAAGCTGGTGCGACGCATCCGCCAGGATGGCGACGATCAGGACACCGACCACCAGGATCGCGGCACTGATACCTGCGGCGCTGAAGGCGACGATCGCCACGAGGTCGGCGGTGGCTTCAGAGAGGGGTGTGGTGCCGGGCATCAGGCGACCGCTCCCTCGACGGGAGCGGCAACGTCGTTCTCAGCCAAGGGCTGGTCGGCGAAATCACGTGCCTGGACGGCGCCGCCGGTCACCCGCTCGATCACGAGCAGCTTGTCGAGGCTCGGCTTGCGCCGACCATTCACGTACCGCGTCACCGCAGCCTGCGTCGCGCCAATTTTGGCGGCGAAGCCGGTGTGGGTGAGCTTGTGCTCGCGAAGGTAGTCGGTGAGCCTCATCACTCCCAACATACCGTTACGGTATATGGGCGGCAAGGCCTATCATACCAAATTGTCCTTAGACGCACAGCGCGCCTCGAAATATCACTTTGGTATGAGCGCGTTGAAGCAGTTTCGGGAGAGGGCGAGGCTCACCCAGCAGGAGCTGGCGGACGCGGTTGGCACGTCCCAACCGCAGATCCGGCGTCTGGAAGCTGCCCAGCGCAAACTGACCAAGGAGTGGGCCGAGCGACTCGCTCCGCCGCTCGGCATAAGTGCGGAAACGCTGCTCTTCCCGCCCGCGAACCTGAATGATCCGGATGGTGAGGAAGGGCCTGGCTGGACGATTGATGAAGAGGCTGGCCTGGATGTTCCTGGTGAAGTGGCTGCTGGCCGCTTCCTAACCGTCGACACGGCTGTCGATGAAACGATCTATGAGCGCGCACCGGTCGTGCCGGACCCACGGTACCCGCGCAAGGCGCAGTACGGCCTCGTCGTGCGCGGCACCTCGATCAATCAGATCGCCATAGACGGCGACATCCTCCACTGCGTCGACATCGAGATCAGCGGGCACCAGCCGCAGAACGGCGAGCTCGTGATCGTCGAGCAGGTTCAGTTCGGCGGTCACCTGCGCGAGCGGACCGCGAAGGTCTACCGCGTGGTCGAAAGCGGCTCGATCGAGCTGCATCCCGACAGCGACGATCCGCGATGGCAGGAACCCATCCAAGTTCCCAAGCGCGAGCTCGATTGGAAGCCGCGCGAGGACCTGCAGGTATCGGTCCGCGCGTTCGTGATCGGCACCTATCGACCGATGCAAAAGGCTGTACGGCGATGACCAGCCCCAAGCCCTTCCGCCCTGACAAGGCCGCCCACGTTCAGTTCGGCGATCTCCACACCGACTTTATCCTGCCGATCTGTCTGCCGGATCCCGAGCTGATGGTCGGAGATGCGCTCGCCGTCCTGGTGGTGACCACCGTGGAAGGACAGCGGGTGGGTGTGCCGATCGGGGTGAATGCGCTGGAGCATCTTAAGGGGATCGTGGAGGCGGGGCTGCGGGTGGTGCAGACGGGCGACAACGAGGCGCAGTAGTTATGCTCACATTCCGAGCGATCAATGCCCGTGATATTTGAAAGTGCTGCGCAGTTTGACAAAACTTACCGCACCTTGGTTGGCCAAGAGCAGACTGAGACGTGGAATTTGATATGGAAATCATACACGTCTGCGATGGATCGCGTATGTAATTTGGGCGAGATGCCCATAATCACGACGTACTATGCAGGTCTTTTTGTATCCTTGAAGATGCAGGGACTTCAGTACGCGGCAGCGCTCAGCCTTCGCCCGCCGGTCGATGGCCCTATTGTATGGCAGAGACAGCAGGAACTTTTCGAGATATGGAAGGCCGGGCGAACCGATGACGAAATCAACGCGCAGGTTGCACGCGAGGGAGCGCATAACCTAAATAATCTTTTGAACGCTTCGAGCGAGGGCCTTCACCAGGGTATAGATGCCACGCTGGCTGCGATGCTTGCAGATGCATGGTCAGCATTTGAAATATGCGTTGGCGACCTATGGGTCGATGCTGTAAATCGATGCCCTACGATACTCGGTGAAAATGCTGCCCAGCAGAAAACGGTTCCAATAGATAAGTTAGCAGAATTTGGGTATGATCTTCGCGATCAACTTGGAAGCTTTCTTGTGGCCACCGGACGTTATGACTTCGCGTCATTAAAAAACGCACAATTGGCCTATAAAACTGCATTTACGTTTGGCGCGGCCGGCATCGTTGATCCTTTTCAACCATTCGACGCCCTCGATGCCATAAGCCATATGCGGAACGTTTTCGCTCACCGATCCGGCATAGTAGATCGACGCTCGCTGCAGGCGGTTCGGCGCATACCGTCGCTCGAAGCTATCGAGGTCGGGGAACGGATCGCGCTCACCGGGCCTATGGTACGTGATTGTATAGACAGGATGGTTCTGGCCGCCATCCGTACTTACACGTCCATCCAAGGCTGGTTCATTGGAAATGGCGAAGACTGTGAGCGACGCGTTCAGCGACGAGCCAGAGGCGGCCCGATTTGATTTAGAATGTCGCTGCGATCACTGCGATGGCACGGGGCGTGAGCTCACTAGCCGCGGAGTGCGCCCCTGCACTAATTGCGATGCAACAGGTTTAGCGCCTACCAAATTCGGCGCCCGGATACTGGATTTTGTTCGTCGCCACCGATGCTGTGCCTCCGAGCCTCAGAACGGCAGCTGATCCGCCAGTCCCGGCGGCACCTTTCCGAAGATCGCCAGCGTCACCGGATCCGGCTCTAGGTCACCGGCTGCGGATGCTGGGACTGACGGCCGGAGAACGTATCCGGCATCAGCGGGCAACCACGGTGCGGCTGCTGGTGGTGCATCGCGCGCGTCGTGTTGGATCCGCTGGCGCCGCCCAGGATCACCACCCGCCCATGACAGGCCGGGCACCGTTGAACGTCCCTGCCATAGACGATGGCCGCCGCCTCCAAGCTGACGGCGACCCAGACGCCGTGGCTCTTCACTTCGCAGGTGTCGGCGATGGGTGCGGGCATGGGCGGAGACTGCCACGCGGGCTTGGGCATAGCCAAGTCAGAACGGCAGCTGATCCGCCGACCCCGGCGGCACCTTCCCGACGATCGCCAGCGTAATCAGCTCCGAGCCTAAGCCAGCGCCTGCGGATGCGGAGACGGCGTACCAGAGTATGTGTCGGGCTTCAGCGGGCAGCCGGGATGCGACTTCCGATGCGACAGCGAGCGGCGAACGCCTCCGCCGCTGTAGGCCCCGAGGATCATCACCTTCCCATGGCAGGCTGGGCAGCGTTTGACGGCCATGACGTGCTCGGTCGCCGCCTCCTCAAGGCTCACGGCACGCCAGACGTTCCCAATCCTCACTTCGCAGGTCTGGCGGGCAGTTTTGGTCATAAGCTCGGCGTGGCATGCGCAACCGCTCGTCGCTAGAGCGATGGGGGCACAGTCAGAAGGGCAGTTGATCCGCCAGCCCGGGCGGTACCGTCCCGAAGATCGCCAGTGTCACCGGCTCCGAGCCGTCGATAGGATGACGACGAGCCGCAGATCCGTTAGCCGGCTCATGTGACCAAGTTGAAGCGGAAAGCCTACCTTGTGTCCGTCACGCAGCGCCGCGAGGCCGTGCGCGTCTACGCGGTGCTGGCGACGACGGCAGACGAGGCACTGGAGGCGATCGCGCTCTCCGCGCCGCCGCGGGCGAAGCTGGAGATCGTGGGCGGCCTGTCGCGCGACATGGCCCGTCGCATGGGCCTCAAGGCAGGAGAGCTACGCCTGGTGTGATGCGCTGGAGAACGGCACGGCCCAAACTTCACGTGTGCGACCGACGTATAGCTTGTCCATCCAGGTGAATGTGCGTGACTGTGATCGGCCTAAGCTCGCACGGTCGGGCCGGCGCAGTTCTTCCCGTACCGGGTCGGTGTTTCGCGGGCTTCAAAGTAACGCCCTGACGCTCGCGTATTCTGAGACTGACTGCGCCCTGCCGCCCGCCGGCGTGCGGGGCGCCTCTTTCAGAACGGCAGCTGATCCGC
>NZ_JBKFBO010000076.1:0-2993 GCF_053346215.1 Methylobacterium sp. A49B | reverse complement strand
ACGCGCAACGTTTTGGTCAGGCTCTGCTGGCAGTATCGCCGCCTATAGAGGCCTATAAGGCAAGAGACTGGACGAGAACGATGCGGATCGTGTCAAGCGGCGAAGTGGAAGCCACGACGATCCAGCTCTCGGAAATTCTCGGTGCACTGAGCCACGCCCTCGACCTCACGGAGGGTCAGCCCGTCGGCCATTGCGTCCGCGCGACTTGGATCGGCTTCCACATCGGTCGTGAGCTAGGCCTTCCGGATCTGCAGCTCTGGGAACTCTACCACACGGTGATGTTGAAGGACCTCGGTTGCTCCAGCAACGCCGCGCGCATCTGCGAGCTTTATCTCTCCGACGACCTCAGCTTCAAGCGTGACTTCAAGACGGTGAGCGACAGCATGCCCCAGGTGCTCGGCTTCGTCTTTTCTCACACGGGTCTCAAGGCAGGCCTCGCCGAACGCTTCCGCGCTGTGCTCAACATCCTGCAGAACGGCGGCACGATCGTCGACGACCTTATCCAGACGCGCTGCCAGCGCGGCGCGCAGATTGCCCGTCAGCTTCGCTTCCCGGCGAGCGTCTGCGAAGCCATCCACGCGCTAGACGAGCATTGGAACGGCAGCGGTCGGCCGGACCGCCTCGCCGGCCCCGCGATCCCGCTTTACGCACGTGTGGCGCTTCTTGCCCAGGTGGTGGATGTGTTCCACACCGCAGCCGGCCCCGCGGCCGCGATAGCCGAGGTGCGGGCGCGCTCGGGCACATGGTTCGATCCTCAGGTCGTCGCCTGCTTCGAGAAAATCGCCTCCGAAACTGGGTTCTGGGACATCCTGGCCTCGGATGAGGTCGAGGAAGCGGTGTTCGCGTTGGCGCCGGCCAGCCCGATCGCCGTGGACGAGGATTACCTCGACGACATCGCCCGTGCCTTCGCTCAGATCATCGACGCCAAAAGTCCGTTCACCTCTGGCCACTCGGAGCGTGTCGCGGTCTACGCCGACATGATCGCGGCTGAACTCGGCTACCTGCCGGAACGACGCCGGTGGCTCAAGCGAGCTGCGCTCCTTCACGATGTCGGCAAGCTCGGGGTCTCGAACGCGATCCTTGACAAGAACGGCAAGCTCGACGAGGCGGAGTGGCGCGATATGCGCAACCACGCATCTCTGTCCGAGATCATCTTGGCCCGCGTCGCGGTGTTCCATGAGATGGCCAGCATAGGCGGCGGTCATCACGAGCGGTTGGACGGCAGGGGCTATCCACGCGGGCTCACTGGCGATGCAATCGCGCCCGAGACCCGCATCGTCTCGGTAGCCGATGTGTTCGATGCGCTGACCGCCGACCGGCCTTACCGCGCAGCTATGTCGCTTGAGAAGGCACTCGGCATCATGCGCGCGGACCTCGGAGCGGCGTTCGATCCAGTTTGCTTCGCGGCGCTGGAGCGGGCGCTCGTCGCTATCGAGGGTGATCTCGCCCGCGCGGCTTGAACCACGCTCCGGCCGACCAATTGACTATCGGACTGGGACCATCTTGCCAGCGCCGCCGTGGGCGGCCCTGCCGCGGGGTGACGCTTCTCTAGACGCCCAGATTACCATGGTCCGCACCATCCATCCGCAGACCGGCGAGCGCAAGGTCTGGAGGCAGAGCGAGGTGAGGAGACGGGAGAGCATGTTTTGAGCGTCCTGGACTTTTGTTGAGCGGCAAGCTTAGATTGCTAGTGGAGCTACCATCGGCGCCTTGCGGGAGAGTGCACCTTCCAACAATACATGCTGATAGCAATTTCAATCGCATTTGATACAACCTGAATTGCACCTTCTAGATGTGCAAATCTTCCGGTGATTTCAGCGAGAGACCGCCTCCGTCGGCTTTTCAGAGCGCCCGAATTGAGATCAAAGGCGAAGTCAGGCCGGCCTAGAAAGGCCGGGATGGGTGGATTTCTACCCGTCCGCTTCCGAGCGGATTAGCGATGAAGCAGACATCGCCGTTGCACCCGATCTGAGACCTGCAGCATCTGCAACTTCAGGATGTCGCTTCAGCGCACCGCGCCCGGCTCGCGGATCGGGCAGCGGTTGAACCGCTCGCGGAACTCGGCCGAATGCCTGTAGGGGGCGTTGCGGGCACGGTTGATGTTGCCAAGAGGCCGGTGCGCCGCGAGGCCTGTCCACACGCTGAACCGCATCTCCTCGTCCACTGCCTGGACCCGTGCAGGGTCCCAACTGTCCTGCGGCTGAACCCGGACAATCCCGACCCGCTGGAACGGTGCCTCGTCCTCCTTCCACTCCACCGTCGGGTCCTCGACCGGCTGGCGCTCGAGATCACGGCAGAGCTGCACGCGAAATTCCCATTCCCCGGCGATGCCGTTCATCTCAGACTGCACCGTCTCGCGGATGGCGTTCGGGCGGCCGGAGGCATCGATCTCGGTGCCGGTCAGGGCGGTCAGAGCCGGCGCGACGGGGGCCAGCGAGAACTTGGCGATGTAATCGCCGTACCGGAATGAAGTCAGGCTATAGTAAGTCTCGCCGAGTGGATCGACATTGGGCGCACCGCCCAGGGAGCCGATGGTTGGGCTGTCGACGCCGACCGCGTGAAGAGCCTTATTGACGCCGCGCAGGACCGTGGAGGCGGCGACCTTCAGCCCCTCGGCGCGGTCCGTGGTGCCGGCCAGCAGCTTGAGGCTGCCCAGGAACTTCTCGGCGTTCGGTGCCTGGAACACCTTGCCGTTGACCATGATGAAGTTTTGGGTCGTCCCCTCCGCATCCGGCAGGCGCTCGCCCTCGACGTCCAGCACTTTGAGGCCGAGGCCACGGGGCAGGGAGACCGCATCGGGAAGGATGTCGCCGGCGTTGGTCGACAACCGCATGTAGACCTTGTGCTGGCCGGGAGTGGCGAACAGGCCCTGGGCCAGCTCGGGGGGAAGGCCCGCATCGATCGTCAGAGCCCCTTCGAGGATGCCATGCGACTTCGCGTGGACCGAGCGCACGGCATGGCCCGAATGCTCCGCGACCCGGTTCAGGATCTTA
>NZ_JBKFBO010000075.1:0-86040 GCF_053346215.1 Methylobacterium sp. A49B | reverse complement strand
AGAGGTGGTCGTTGCCCGACCCGCCGCTGATGGTGTCGTTGCCCTTGCCGCCGTAGACGGTGTCGTTGCCCGCACCACCGTAGAGGTGGTCGTTGCCAGCCCCACCGTAGACGGTGTCGTTGCCCTTGCCACCGTAGACGGTGTCGTTGCCCGCCCCACCGGAGAGGTGGTCGTTGCCCGACCCGCCGCTGATGGTGTCGTTGCCCTTGCCACCGTAGACGGTGTCGTTGCCCGCACCACCGTAGAGGTGGTCGTTGCCAGCCCCACCGTAGATGGTGTCGTTGCCCTTGCCACCGTAGACGGTGTCGTTGCCACCGCCACCGTAGATGGTGTCGTTCCCGCCACCACCGTAGATGGTGTCGTTGCCGCTCCCACCGTAGATGATGTCGTCGCCAGAAGTGCCGAAGATCTTGGTCATGTGAGGTACTCCATTTTCTGTGAGGCTGTGCCTCGCTGCCCTGCGTCTTATCCATGGACCGCGGATATTTTTCTGCGATCTGTGAGACTTGATCTGGGGATACCCCGTCGAAGTCGTCCTTGTTTTATGATGCTGTCGTCGCGGATTCCGTGACCAAGATCACGCTGGATCGCTCGGTCGTTGATTGGACTTGTTTCCTGGCCGACACGCCTGTCGCTAAAGCGGGCCCTGGCGTCATGCCGGAAGCACAATCCGGGTGAACCGCTCTCAGTGCCGCTCGGACAAGCTCTCTCCGTCAGTTTGTTTGTCGAACGCCCGTTTCACGCCCAGCACACAGCAAGGTCTCCGCGATAAAAGCCCGGCGTTCGACAGGGCATCTGGACTCAATTCGGGCTGCAATTGCGCGCGAAGTAGGAATACGTTGTCCGGCAATCTAAAAATACACTCAGGCGATACATCATCGCACCTGTAACGACGAGGGATCGAGCAGCATGCGCTTCTCCGTTCTCCCCTAAACTTCACATGCGCGGAGGTGGATGGCCGCGCGGTCAGATCAATACAGGAGCCAGCACTGACTCGCTGTCCGGCCGAAGGCCCCTTCACTCCCGAACAGCGCCTTCACGAGGAGTCGGCTGATGGAGCGCGGCGCGCTCACGGTCGGCGGTGCCGGCAAAGTCGCGGAGTCGGCTTCCGAGCTGCACGCGCCACCGCACGCGAGGCACGCTAATGGGTCATGAAGTTGCACGGCCTGCGGCTGCAGCGACACGGGGGCGGAGTCGCGACGCTCCGTTCCGAGGGCAAGGTGGCGGTGGCCGTGCGCAAGACGCGCGGATGCTCGGACGGGCAGGAGATTGCGGCCGAGAACGACGAACGGGTCTGGGTCGCGTCCGCGCTCGACTGCGGCAATTGCGGGGTGGTGCGCTACCCGGCGACCACGACGGGCGTCATGTGTATTCGCTGGTACTCGATTTGACAGACGATATCCGGCTGCCCCCTCATGGTGGTCGGCGTCCTCGAGACCACCGAGGCCGGGTGTCGCGCACCGCGACCACCCCGCGCACGGCCTCGGCTCGCGACGCCCGCCGCTTCGCCCGCGAACTCGGATTGGTGCCGAAGACGACCCCGCGCGAGAGCCCACAGAGCAACGGCATGGCCGAGGTGTTCGTATGAACTTTGAAACGCGACGACCTGCGTATCTCAGTGCTGCCGGATGACGACAGCGTAATGCGCCAGCTTCTCACTTGGCTAGGGCACTATAACGACCTTCACACTCATCGTGCGTTCGGCTGTTGATTTCTGCACGAATTCGTTGCTTGATCAACCCAGGAGACGTTGTCCTATCTTGAGGGGCAACAACACCCGGGACCGACTGACTCGCCCATCCTCCGCAGAGCGTGAAGGCGCGGCAGCGGGCGCGGCAGTCTCTGCAGACCCGCAGTTTCGGTCGTCTATCTGTTCTGCTGCCTCGGCGGGCTGACGGCTTCCGGTTCAAGCCAAGTCCGGATCAAAGTTCAAGATCGGCGTGGGGGCAGGCCGGCATGTCGAAGCACGGCGTTGCGTAGGGTTGTAGCTGCGACCGCTGGTCCGGAGCAGGCAGCCGCTGCGACGGCCATCTGGAGCATGCCTTCGCCAATCAGATGCGGGCGGTCGGATAATCGGAGCACCCGCTCAGAGGACTTTCCACGGTGTTCGAGTCGGATCCCGGCCTCTTCGCCGAACGCCCGACCATGTCAGGCGCTCTCCTTCACGAGGTGCATCTCCGGATGGTGCGCCGCCGGGCGACCAAAACCGGCATCGGTCCGAACGGTCTTCACCTCGCCGCTCGACGGACGCCGGATCTTGCTGAGCACTTCATCCTTGGTCCCGAAAGCCGTGACCTGGCCGCTCTCGATCGTCAGCATCACGTCGACAGCCGTCAGTGCACTCATCCGGTGGGCCACGATGATGACGATGCCGCCGCGAGCCCGGACGCTGAGAATTGCCCGGGTCAAGGCAGCGTCGCCCTCGCCGTCGAGGTTGGCATTCGGCTCATCGAGGACGAGGAGGAACGGAGAGCCGAAGAGCGCGCGAGCGAGGCCGATGCGCTGACGCTGGCCGCCCGACAGGCCCGTGCCACCATCACCCAACACCGTATCGTAGCCCTCCGGCAGATTCTCGATCAGCTGGTGGACCCCTGCCTGCCGCGCGGCCTCTTCGATCTCGGCACGGTTCGCCCCTGGCGCGAAGCGCGCGATATTCTCCGCCACCGTGCCAGCGAACAGCGAGACCTCCTGGGGAAGGTATCCGACGTGGCGTCCGAAATCTGCGGCCTGCCACTGGGAGAGCGGCACGGTATCGAGCCAGACCGTTCCTCGGGCCAGAGGCAGGATGCCGACCAGCGCTCGTATCAGGGTCGACTTGCCCGACCCGCTCGGGCCGGTGACGGCGAGCGCTTGCCCCGCCTTCAAGGTGAACCCCGCCTCCTTCACCGTCAGACGCGTGCTGCCGGGAGGGGCCACGCTCACGCCCTCGACCTTGAGCACGTGCATCGGCGCCGGCAGGGTGGAGGCAGGCCGCGTGGCCGACGCCTTGGTCACCGTATCGGCGAGGCGGCCCCAGCTCTGCTGCGCGGCGACGACACCTTTCCAGTTCGCGATCGTCGCATCGAGCGGCGCCAGGGCGCGGCCGAGCAGGATCGACGAGGCGATGATGATGCCGGGCGAACTCTGGCCGCGGATCACCAGATAGGCGCCGAGCGCCAAGACACCCGACTGCAGCGCCATCCGGGCCGCCTTCGAGACGGCACTAGCGGCGCCCGCGACGTCGCTCATGCGCTGCTGCGCCAGGAGGTATTGGGAGTGGGCATCGTGCCACCGGGCCGCGAAGTGGCCCTGCATGCCCATCGCGATCAGGACGTCGGCGTTGCGGCAACTGGCGTCCGTCACGCTGTTCCGGCGCTGACCGTGCTCGGTCGCGACTTTCGACGGGCCGCGCGTAAGGCGGTCCGCAATCAGGGTGATCACGACGAGGAGAAGCGCGCCCGACACGGTGGCGAAGCCGATCATCGGATGAAACAGGAAGCAAATGATGAAGTAGAGCGGCATCCAGGGCAGGTCGCAGAGTGCCGTCGGTGCCGAGCCTCCGAGGAAGCCGCGCACCTGATCGAGATCCCGTAGCGGCATCTGGCCGTTGGCGAGCACCCCGCTCTCCAGCGGACCACGCACCAGCGCGTCGAAAATCCGCGGGCTCAGGCATTCATCGAGCACGGCGCCGATCCGGCTCAGGATGCGGCCCCTGAGCGCCTCAAGGGCACTCTGGAAGGCGTAGAGCATGAGTGCCAGGAGTACGAGACCGACGAGGGACGGCACAGACCGGCTTGGAAGAACACGGTCGGAGATTAGCAACATGAAGAACGAGGCGGTCAGGTACAGAATGTTGAGGAGGCCGCTGGTGACGATGAGGCTGACCAGGGCCGAGCGGCAGCTCGACAGTGCCGCGCCGAGTTCGACGGAAGCCGGTTTCATCGCACATCGTCCTTCTGCTGTATGGACTGGCCGAACAAGCCCGGCATGACTTGGGTCGCGGACTTTGAGAGTGAGCAATCGGCCCGGCCCGGATGCCAGAAACTGCGATCAACCGGGCCGGGAGCTCGTGAGCAGGCTTACACAGGAAGCGTTCGAGGCAGGGCGGGCCGGTCTGTGGTGTCGACTGGCCAAGCTTGTCCAGGCTCGTCCCAGCGCGCTCAGGCGGCCATCGGGCACTTGGCGGCTGAACGAGACGCCTTCCGGTCCGTGCGCGGAACGAGCAACTGCTCGGGGCGCCGCCGCTTGGCCCGCTCGAACAGCGCGTAGGTGCGGTTCACGTAATTCGTGACGCCGCTGATGTCGTCGATGTAGCGCTGCACCTGCGGCGTGATTTCCGCCTCCACGAGGCGCGTCGGCTTCGAGGGATCAAGGGTGTCGAAGCGGACGTAGAACCAGGGCTGGCCGCGGCGCAGGATCAGGTTCTTCGAAGTATCATGCCACTCGAAGGCCCACATCAGGGGACGCGGCCAGATGTGGACTGGGAAGCGGCCGCTGATCAGCGTCCCTGGAAGCGGGTCGGCTTGATAGTCGAGGAACGGCGGCAGCTGGTTGATGTAGGCGACCTCGTCCGAGAGGAAGAGGTAGGGCGTGATGATCTGAAGGATCGGCCGCTTCGGATGGCGCCATTCGGCCGGGTTCACGATGCTCACCATCTGACCGATGTGCTTGGGGCGGATCGTGCTGCGGGCGCCGTCCACGTTCTCCAGGACCGGCGCACGGCCCTCCTCGAGGCTGATGCGCAGATGGAGGTCGACGGGGCACCGGATCACGATGTGACGGGCGTCGAAATCGATCGCTGCGGGGCAACCCTGGACCGACTTGGCCGAGGCGGCCCGGCCGAGGTCTCGCCGGAACGGCTCCGGGTCGTCCCAGATCATGGCCGCCTTGGTATCGGCGATGGTCCAGCCCACTTCGGTGACCCGCTTGGAAGACTGCGCCCGGAGTCTCTTCTTCAAGAATTCGAACATGACCGGTCTCCTCGAGTAGGCTTCGGCGATTGCATCGCGGTGGCGGTCTCGCGTCTGCCGCGTGTCGTTGGACCGATATGAACCGCCAGTGCCGCGGCGAACTGTGATCGGGATCACGTCGGCTCCGCGGCTTTCCGGCGGTCGATATGTTCCGGCTCCGCCGGGCTGTGCCGACCAGCGGCGCCGATCCCGGCCGGCGGCCACGGCAGACGCCTCGCGCGATCCGATCGAAATGGCCGGAGCGGCCGTCGCTCCGCACAGGGGATCCAGTCTTTGCTGCGCGGGATGCCTGCGCGTGGAACCGGGCCGACCGCGACCGCCGGATGCGTTTCCCGACGCCTGTCCTCGCGCCCGACTCGGTGATGTCGCTCACAGTCTTCGGCCCGAGCGAGTGGAAGATTCAGGGCCTGAACAGGAGCAGGTGACCTGCACCTGAGGCCGGCGGATCCCCTCGGGGGCCGCGCGCCGCCACCGCACAAGGAATCCGGGCGATGGAAGTCGAAACCCTCGAACGTCCCGCGTCCCTCAAGGTCTGGCACGCCGGAGCGGCCCGCTTCCTCTCACGGCAACCGATGCAGTTCGCCAGCCTGCGCGAAGCGATCGCTGCGGCGGCCGCCGTCCTAGCCCATCCCGACCGGCAGCCCTGGATCGTCACCGCGGATGGTGACCTGCTGCCGCCGAATTGGATCAGCGGTAGCCTCAAGCGGGCCGTTTCCGCGTCCGCCGGCAGCCGCGAAGCCCGCCGCTCCTCGCCGGGCGAGGTCGCCACGCGTCTCGGCGTCTCGCCCGGGTAGGGCAGGGCGATCCCCCTCGGATATCCAGAGACCATCACGTCAAACTTCCTGGAAAGTGAGCCGATCATGCGAGCGTCGCGCGTCTTCGCCTGCCTCCTCGTGACGACTCTTGGGTCGACGCGAGCAGGTGCCGATCCACTTCGATTGCAGCTTCCGCTCGCCTGCGAACCGGGCCGAACCTGCTTCGTCCAGCACTACGTCGATCGCGATCCCGGTCCCTCAGCCCGCGACTACACCGGCGGTTCGCAAACCTACGATCAGCATGACGGAACGGACCTCCGCCTACCTTCATCCGCCGCCGCGGCGGGACCGCTCGGCGCCGTGCGGGCGGCGGCCGCCGGCACCGTGCTCCGCGTCCGCAACGACGCGCCCGACGTCTCGGTTCGCGACACCGGGATGGCGAAGGTTGCGGGCGTCGAGTGCGGAAACGGGCTCGTCATCGCGCATGCGGACGCGTACGAGACCCAGTATTGCCACCTGGCTCAGGGCAGTGTGACGGTACGGCCCGGCGAGGCCGTGACGGCCGGTCAGGTCATCGGTCATGTCGGCCTCTCCGGCGCAACGGAGTTTCCGCATCTCCATTTCACCGTTCGCCAGGCCGGTCGACCCGTCGATCCCTTCGCGATCGAGAATTCAGCCCAGGCCGGCCGCGACGCGAGCCTCTGGGATGAATCGGTCGGGGCGAGCCTTCGCTACCGTTCCGGAACGGTCCTCAACGCCGGCTTCTCGGACGGCCCCGTGACGATGGCTGCCGTCGAGGCCGACGCCGCCAGTCCCATCGGTGCACGCGCTGAGACCCTCGTCGCTTGGGTCCGGGCGATCAGCCTCGAGGCCGGCGACGTGCAGCGTCTCGTCGTGCGGGCTCCGGACGGACAGATCCTCGCTGAGAACCGCTTGCCGCCGCTCGCCAATCCACGCGCGCAATCCCTGGTCTTCGCCGGGAGGCGGCGTCCGACCGAGGGCTTTCGCGCGGGGACCTATGTGGCGACCTTCGAGGTCGTGCGCGGCGGCCGGGCAGTCATCATGCACCGCTTCGCCGCGACCCTCCCGTAGCGCGACGCCCGGATCGGACCCCACCCGCTCTGTGACCTGGCTCACGGACCCGCGGCACGCTCGTACGACAACATCTCCTCCAGTCGGACCGGTCCAACCCGCCGTCCCGGTCCGCCGCGCACCCGCCCATCGCGTCGGGCTGTCATGACCGCTTCACACCCTAGGGGGACAGGATGCCCACCGCCATTCCGATGCGCGTCGTAGCAGAGCATGCGTCACCGCCCCTCGGTCACGCGTCCCGGGCGGCGATCCGACGGCAGGTCCGCTTCACCGCCCTGTTGGTCACGACGCTCGTCGGCGGCGTCGGCGGGTGGGCAAGCTTCACGCAGATCGGCGGCGCGGTCATCGCGTCCGGAAGGCTCGTGGTCGAGAGCGACGTGAAGAAGGTCCAGCATCCGATCGGCGGGATCGTCGGCGAGCTCCGCGTGCACGAAGGCGACCACGTCAGGTCCGGCGACATCCTCGTGCGGCTCGACGAGACGCAGCCACGGGCGATCCTCGACACCGTCTTCCGCGCGATGGACGCGCTCGCGGCCAAGCGGACGCGCGAGGAGGCGGAGCGCGACGGCGACATCGCCCTCAACTTCCCTTCCGATCTCCAGGCCCGCGCCTCCTCGGACGACGCGGTCGCGCGCCTCATCGACAGCGAGACCCGCTTGTTCCTGGCGCGCGGCAAGGCGCGACAAGGTCGCAAGGCTCAGCTGCGCGAACGCATCGCTCAGCTCAGCCAGGAGATTGCCGGGATCAACGATCAGATGACCGCGAAGACGCGGGAAGTCTCCGCAGTGGACCAAGAGCTGAAAGGCATCCGCGAGCTCTGGCAGAAGAACTTGGTCCAGCTCCCGCGCCTTACCTCCCTCGAACGCGAAGCTGCGCGACTGGAGGGAGATCGCGGCCGTTTAGCCGCCTCGCTCGCGCAGACCAAGGGCAAGATCAACGAGGTCGAGCTGCAGATCATGCAGGTCGATGAGGACATGCGGAACGAGGTGAGCAGGGATCTGACTGAGATCCGGAGCAAGTGGTCGGAATACGAGGAGAAGCGGACAGCCGCCCTCGACCAACTCCGGCGAACCGATCTTCGGGCGCCGCAGGATGGCGTCGTACACCAGATGACCGTGCACACGGTGGGCGGACTCGTGACACCCAACGAACCCGCGATGCTGATCGTCCCCGAGGCGGACGAGCTCGCGGTCGAGGTCCGGGTGGAGCCAAAAGATATTGACCACGTGCAGATCGATCAGCTCGCGACCCTGCGCTTCTCGGCGCTCAATCAGCGCACGACGCCTGAGATCAGCGGGCTCGTGGATCGCGTCGCGGCCGACGTGACGCAGGATCCGAAGACGGGCCTGAGCTTCTACAAGGCGCGAATCCGGGTCTCCGATAGCGAGCGCGTGCGTCTGGGCGAGATCCGGCTCGTGCCCGGCATGCCGGTCGACGCCTTTCTCAAGACCGGTGACCGCACGGTGCTGTCCTATCTGACGAAGCCGCTGATGGATCAGATCAGCAAAGCTTGGCGAGACCGATGAGGGTCTGTCGCCCGATGGCTCGAGACGGTTCGAGACGGCAAGGAACGGGGGGCCCGGCCCGCCCTGGAGGAGAGTCCTGGAGGCGAGGTCCGGCAGCCCGCGCGTGCTGGCGCGAGCGGCCAGACCGCCCGTGGGAGGACCGGGCGGCGGACGCATGCCGGGCTTCGCGCTTCGGCTCGGATGCCGGTCCCGATGATCGCGGAGGCCCCTGCCGACCTCGTTAAAGCACCGCTTTCAACGCTAGGCAGGGCATCGCAGTCGCCGCCGTCGCGCCGGGATGGCGAAGCGTTGGTATAAAGGGCTCATGCCCACGGATCGGCCGGAAGGCGCGGAGCGGCGCCGCGTCCTCTTTCTGGAAGCGACCGGGCCAATCGATCGCGAGACCGTGCGGGCGCTGGTCCGACAGGTCAACGCAGCGATCACTAGCGCGCAGCAGATGGTCGACGGGGACGTGGGTATCGAGCGAGAACTCGTAGAACAGGGCACCCTGTTCGACTTGCCGAGGTCCCATCATCTGCTTCGATCTCCGTCTCTCGACAGGAGTGAGTCACCTCACGACGACCTCCGCAGCACCCGAGTTTTTCAGCAGAATCGGCCAAGTCCGGGCAGCCGGTTCGGCAATTGTGGCGGCTGTGCGGGTCCGTCTAGGCGTAAGACAAATGCGGAAGGCGCCTGGGATCAGTTGGCTGTATTAGTCCCAAAATTAGAAACCCGTGCCGGAGCACTGCAAGCGACCTTGGGCGAGATCGAGTTTCATGCGCGCTGCGCTCAAGGCGCCGGCCGCTGTCGGACATCACAGAGCGTGCGTCCCTTATATTGCAGGACACTGATCTGGAAAGGCCGTGAGACTGTCGCCCTCGCTACAACTGTGTTTAGATGAAGGTGCCGAAACGGATCCGACGCTGAAGACCGTCCAAGGCCCCCGTCAGCAGGCCGAGAAATTGCGCGGATGCAGTTCCATCTCAACGGCTACAAGTCCGGGGATCCGGCGATCGCCGAATCATCAGCGGCAGGAAAGGCTCCGCACCCGGATGGTGTCTTGCCGGAACTGGTCGACGTCCTGATCGTCGGATGCGGACCAACCGGTCTCACGCTCGCTGCGCAACTGGCGGCCTTTCCCGACATCACGACCCGGATCATCGATCGGAAGCGCGGCCGCCTGCTCGTCGGCCAAGCCGACGGGATCGCCTGCAGGACAATGGAGATGTTCGAGGCCTTCGGCTTCAGCGAGCGCGTCCTCAAGGAGGCGTACTGGGTCAACGAAACCTGCTTTTGGAACCCTGACCCCAGTCAGCCGGACGTGATCACCCGCACCGGCCGCATCGTGGATACGGAGGACGGATTGTCCGAGTTCCCGCACGTCATCATGAACCAGGCGCGGGTCCACGACTTCTTCCTCACGACGATGCAGAACGCGCCGACCCGCCTGGAGCCGAGCTACGGACGCAGCTTCCTGGATTTGGCGCTCACGGACGCCGAAGAGGGCGACGGCATCGAGACACCGAGCGGCTCCGACCACCCGGTCGCCGTAAGGCTGGAACGCATCGACGATTCGCAGACCCCAGCCATCGAGACCATACGCGCGCAGTACGTCGTCGGCTGCGATGGGGCGCACAGCGCCGTGCGTGGCGCTCTGGGCCTTACGGTGCACGGAGACTCCGCCAATCAGGCGTGGGGCGTCATGGATGTACTTGCCGTGACGACCTTTCCGGACATCCGCCTGAAGGCAGCCATCCATTCCGCCAACGAGGGCAGCCTCCTGATCATCCCGCGCGAAGGTGGCTACCTCGTGCGCATGTACATCGAGCTCGACAAGCTCGACGTGAACCGGCGCTTGGCAAGGGACGCGGTGACGGTCGATCACCTGATCGCGGCGGCGCGACGCATCCTGCACCCCTACCTGCTGGAGGTGAAGGAAGTCCCATGGTGGTCGGTCTACGAGATCGGGCAGAGGCTCTGCGAAGCCTTCGATGATGTCGGCCCCGCAGACCGTGAAGTTCGTTCGCCCCGGATCTTCATCGCCGGCGATGCCTGCCACACGCACAGCCCGAAAGCCGGTCAGGGCATGAACGTCTCGATGCAGGACGCCTTCAACCTCGGCTGGAAGCTCGCCGCCGTGATCCGCGGGCAGTGCACACCACGGATCCTCCAGACCTACTCGACGGAGCGCCGCGCCGTCGCCCAGGAACTCATCGACTTCGACCGCGCGTTCGCCCGCATGTTCAGCGCCCCGCCCAGGCCATCCGGCGCGACGGGCGGCGACGGCGTCGATCCGGCCGAGTTTGAGAGATACTTCGTCAAGCATGGCCGTTTCACCGCCGGCACCGAGACCTGCTACCCACCGTCCCTCCTCACCGGCCAGCCGACACACCAGAACCTCGCCGAGGGCTTCACGATCGGGATGCGCTTTCATTCGGCGCCGGTGATCCGGCTCGCCGACGCCAAGCCCCTCCAGCTCGGTCACACCGTCAAGGCGGATGGCCGCTGGCGCCTGTTCCTGTTCGCAGATCCGGCGCCGCCCGACGCGCAGTCCTCGCGACTGCGCGCCCTGTGCACGTACCTGGCCGAAGCGGACGACGCGCCCATCCGGCGGTTCACGCCCGCGGGCGCCGACATCGATTCCGTCATCGACGTGCGGGCGATCCTGCAGCAGGATCACCGTCAGGTGGATCTGGGAGCAACGCCTCCGCTGCTGCGACCGTCGAAGGGGCGTTACGGCCTCGTCGACTGTGAGAAGGTCTTCTGCCCGGATCCGAAGGCCGGCGATATCTTCGCACTGCGCGGCATCCGGCGGGCGGACGGTTGCATCGTCGTCGTGCGGCCGGACCAGCACGTCGCGCATGTGCTGCCCCTCGACGCCGGCGCCGAACTCGCGGCCTTCTTCGATCGCTTCATGCTGTAGAGGGCGGAACCGCGATGGGCAGCGAGATCGATGCGATCCGGGCTTTCCTGCGGGCGCAGCCAAGGCCGGCGGATCTCGCGGCGCGGCGCGCCCGGCTCGACAGCTTCGGCCGACCCGATGCGCTCCCACCCGGTCTCCGCGTTACCCCCGTCGATGCGGGCGGCGTGCCGGGTGAGTGGACACTCTGCCCAAGTGGCGATCCCGAGCGCGTCCTCGTATTCCTTCACGGCGGCGGATACATGGCTGGGTCCCTGGCCAGTCATCGCCACGTCGTTGCGCGCGTGGGGCAGGAAGCCCGCGTCCGCACCCTGGCACTCGCCTACCGTCTCGCCCCTGAGCACCCGTTCCCCGCCGCCCTCGACGACGCGGTGGCGGGCTACCGGTTCGTGCTGAAGCAGGGGATCTCGCCCGAACGGATCGCCTTGTGCGGAGAGAGCGCGGGCGGCGGCCTCGCCGTCGCTGCCGCGTTGCGCCTGCGAGAGGCGGGCGACCCGCTGCCCGGATGTCTCTGGCTTTCCTCACCCTGGATCGACTTGGCCCTGCGCGGCAACAGCTACAGGACGAAGGCGGCGGCGGATCCCATGATCCAGCGCCTCTATCTCGCCGAACTTGCGGAGGCCTATCTGAACGGCGCGGATCCCCAGAACCCGCTGGCCTCGCCCCTCTACGCCGATCTGAAGGGCCTGCCACCGACATTGATCCAAGTCGGCTCGGACGAGACCCTCCTCGACGATGCGGTGCGTCTGGCCGGCGCGGCCGGCAGCGCGGGCGTGAGCGTCACGCTTCGCATCTGGCCCGCGATGATCCACGCTTGGCACCTGTTCTTCCCGAACCTTGCGGAGGGGCGCGCGGCTCTCGCGGAGACCGGCAGCTTCGTGGATGGCCACCTCAAGCCGAGAAACATGCAGCGTGACATGCGAACTGACGTTGCGCCAGTATAGTCAGGCAAGCGATTTTACCCGTGCATGACGATCAGAGGATGCGCGCAACCCCGACAGACGATGGCATAAGGAGTTTGTTCGAGTTCGCTCCCAGAATTTTGAATTTGAGTAGACGGATCCAAAATGAACAGCTTTTGCGATCACGTCAGACGCTGAAAATGTCATCCCTGCATAGGGTTGTGGCCTGTCTGTCTTTTTGGCGAAGGATCGCTGAAGCGGATCAGCTGCTTTCGGCCAGCTCCGGGCGCGTGGTTCCGGTCCTGCCGCCACGAAAGAAGGCCAGCTCTGCGGTGCAGATATCGGCACATATACGAGACCACTTGCCTTCCTCCTGATCAGCCCACGCATGCGGCCGTCAATCGAACATGTCGTCCATCAGATGGTTAGCCAACGGGACCGACGTTTGAGATCGGCGAGACGTCCACCAGACTGTCCAATCCGACCTGGCAAGAGAGCGGCGGATGATTCGCGCCCGCTTCCGAATCCGGCCTACCTTCCACACCGCCCGGCGCTAGCTATCGCGAGGATCGATAGCCTGTGTCCGGCTCCCGCCTTGCAGGGGCGAGCGCGCCAGTTTCTTGTCAGAGTCAGCAAAAAACACACTGAAAACAACGGGATAACGCCAAATGGAATTTCTGCACACCATGGTCCGCGTGGCCGATCTCGACCGGGCGCTCGCCTTCTACGTCGACACGTTCGGCCTGAAGGAGGTCCGCCGCGTCGAGAACGACAAGGGCCGATTCACCCTCGTGTTCCTGGCTGCGCCGGGCGACGCCGAGCGCGCGGCGGCGACGAGGTCGCCGCTGATCGAGCTCACCTACAACTGGGATCCGGAGACCTACACCGGCGGGCGCAACTTCGGCCACCTCGCCTATCAGGTCGACGACATCTACGCCTTCTGCGCGAAGCTGCAGGAGAAGGGCGTGACGATCAACCGGCCGCCCCGCGACGGCTACATGGCGTTTGTCAAGTCGCCGGACGGCATCTCCATCGAGATTCTCCAGAAGGGCGGCGCGAAGGAGCCACAGGAGCCCTGGACCTCCATGGAGAACACCGGCACCTGGTGACCGGCCCGCGCTCTTGACCCGGACGACGCCGCGGGCGCATCTGCGCCCGGATCAGCCGGCCGGGCGGCCGCTCCCGACGCGCGAGCGTCGGGGGAGGAAAGTCCGGGCTCCATGGAGAGACGGTGCCGGATAACGTCCGGCGGGGGTAACCCCAGGGACAGTGCCACAGAAAGCAGACCGCCCCGGACCCGTCCGGGGTCAGGGTGAAAGGGTGCGGTAAGAGCGCACCGCGGACGCGGCAACGCGGACGGCATGGCAAACCCCACCGGGAGCAAGACCGAATAGGGGCGGCGCGCCCTTCGCGAGAAGGGCAGGCCGGCTCTCCAGGCCAGTCGCCCGGGTTGGTTGCTCGAGGCGGTCGGCAACGACCGTCCCAGAGGAATGGCCGCCACGTCGGTGCGCGCGAGCGTGCCGGCCCTACAGAACCCGGCTTACAGGCCGGCTGATCCACGCCATGATAAGTCTTTTCCGGTCAGAGCCTTAGCGGCCCACCGACAGGCGCGCGGAGGCGCGCGGCGCCGGAAGATTCCAGCGCGGCGAAAACCTTCGGTTAACCTTGCCGGGGTCAGATCGGTCCGCGCGGCAGCGCCAAGCCCGTGCGTTGACGATCCTCCGAGGCCCATGATACCCGGCATCCTCCCGTCAACGGCGTGTATCGGATCGCCGGGCGCCCCCTGCCACCGTGCAGGTCCCGTCCGTGCGCGGCGTCTTGCGCGCTCCGCATCCGGTGCCGTTCCCGTCACGCGCGCCGCGCCCGCGCGGCCCGGCACAGGGCACCATGAGACGCACCAGCCGCATCCGCGCCCGCATCACCGGCGGGCGACGCCATCCCGACCCGCTGCGCGCCGCGCCGACGAGGCGCGCATGAGCCGGCGCCGCCCGTCGCCCGAGCGGTCGACCCGACCCGGCACCGCCGCCGAAGCATCGACACAGCCGCATGTTCCGGTGCTCCTCGACGAGGTCGTCGAGACGCTCGGGACTGAGGGCGGTATCGCGGTCGACGGCACGTTCGGGGCCGGTGGCTACACCCGGGCGCTCCTGGCGGCAGACCCGGCGCTGGAGGTCGTCGCCATCGACCGCGACCCCACGGCAATTGCGGGCGGTCAGGACCTGGTCGCGGAGGCCGGCGGCCGTCTGCGGCTCCTGCCGGGTCGCTTCGGCGACCTCGACAGGCTGCTGTCCGACGCGGGCATCGCGCGGGTGGACCGGGTGGTGCTCGATATCGGCGTCTCGTCGATGCAGCTCGACGCGCCTGAGCGCGGCTTCTCGTTCCGCAACGACGGCCCCCTCGACATGCGCATGGGCAACGATGGCCCGAGCGCCGCGGACCTCGTCAACGAGGCCGACGAGGCCGTGCTCGCCGACATCATCTACCATTACGGCGAGGAGCGCCGCTCGCGCGCGGTGGCGCGGACCATCCACGAGGCCCGCCGCCGGGGACGGATCGAGACCACCGCGCAGCTCGCCGACTTGGTCGCCGGCGTCGTGCGGGCGGAGCCCGGCAGCCACATCCACCCGGCGACGCGGACCTTCCAGGGCCTGCGCATCGCCGTCAACGACGAGCTCGGCGAACTGGTGCGCGCCCTGCACGCGGCCGAGCGCGTGCTCGCGCCCGGCGGCCGGCTCGCGGTCGTGACGTTCCACTCGCTGGAGGATCGGATCGTCAAGCAGTTCTTCGCCGCGCGGAGCGGCCGGTCGGCGCAGGGCTCGCGCCACCTGCCCGGCGCCGCGGCCGAGGCGGTCCGCAGCTTCCGCCCCGTCACCAAGGGTCCCGTCCTGCCGGGCGAGGCCGAGACCGCGAGGAACCCGCGCGCCCGTTCGGCCAAGCTGCGGGCGGCGGAGCGCACCGAATCCGACGTGCCGGAGCCGCTGGCGGCGCTGACCGCCCTGGCGAGCCTGCCGGATGCCGCCCGCGGGGGCCAGCGCCGATGATCCGCCTCCTGAACCTCCTGGCGGTCGCCGGCCTCGTGGCCTCGGCGATCTACGCCTACTCGATCAAGTACGACACGCTCTATCAGGGCGCTCAGGTGTCGAAGCTGAAGACCGCGCTCCACGCCGAGCGGCAGGCAATCGCGGTGCTGCGCGCCGAGTGGCAGCTCCTCACCCGGCCCGACCGCCTCCAGGCGGCCGTCGACAAGCACCTCGCGCTGGAGCCGATCGGGACAAGCCATCTGGCGCGCCTCTCGGACCTGCCCGCCCGGCCCGAGCGCGGCGACGAGATCGGCCGGCTGCTCGCCGCCACGGCGACGCCCAAGGACAAGGGTTCGATCGAGCCGCGCACCACCGGCGCGATCACCCGCACCGTCACCACGACCCGCACCCCGACGACGGCTTCGAGGTAGTCGCCCGTGTCCGAAGATGTCGACCTGACCCTAGACGCGACCGCCGCGGCGGAGCCGGCCGAGGCCGGCGTGTCGGAGCACGAGGCCGCGATCCTGGAGGCCGCCGCGCGGGCGCACGCCGCGACCGCGCCGCGCCCCATCGAGGAGGTGGCCCTCGAACCGGTGTCGCGGGCCGACCGCGCCAAGGCGTTCGTGCGCAGCATGTTCCGCTTGGCCATCGAGCGCTCGCACATGCGCGTCGCCCTGGTCGGGCTGGTCTTCGTCGGCGTGTTCGGGACGATCTCGGCCAAGCTCCTCATGATGGCGATCTTCGGGGATCCGCCGAGCCAGGAACACCGGGTCGCGGCCGCCTCCTCGACCGCCTTCCGGCCCGACATCGTCGACCGCAACGGCGAGATCCTGGCGACCGACATCCGCACGGTCTCGGTCTTCGCCGAGCCCGGCAACATCTACGACAAGGACGAGGCGGTGGAACTGCTCACCGCGGTCCTGCCGGAACTCAACGCCACGGAGCTGCGCGCCAAGCTGGCGTCCCGCAAGGGCCGGAGCGGCGCGGGCTTCGTCTGGGTGAAGCGCGAACTGACCCCGAAGCAGCAGGCCGAGGTCCACCGGCTCGGCATCCCGGGCATCGGCTTCCTGCCCGACCACAAGCGGGTTTACCCGAATGGCACCGCCGCCGCCCACATCCTGGGCGCGACCAACCTCGACGGCGTCGGCATCGCCGGGATGGAGAAGTACATCGACTCCACCGGCCTGCAGGCACTCAACAGCTTTGGGCTGGTCAACAAGCAGGCCGATCTCAAGCCGGTGCAGCTGTCGATCGACCTGCGCGCGCAATTCGCCGTGCGCGACGAGCTGGCCTGGGGCATCGACCACTTCAAGGCCAAGGCCGGCGCCTCGATGATCCTCGACGTGAAGACCGGCGAGGTGATCGCGCTCGTCTCGATGCCGGACTTCGATCCGAACGATCCGAAGGACGCGCTCTCGCCGGACCGGATCAACCGGATGAATGTCGGCGTCTACGAGATGGGCTCGACCTTCAAGGCGATGACGCTGGCGATGGCGCTCGATTCCGGCAAGTACAACGTCAACTCGACCTTCGACACCCGCGGCGGCGTTCTGAACTGGGGCCGCCAGAAGATCCACGAGTATCACGGCACCAACCGCGTCATCACCATGCCGGAGGTGTTCACCCACTCGTCCAACATCGGCTCGGCCAAGATGGCGCTCGGTGTCGGCGTCACCGGGCACAAGGCCTTCCTCAAGAAGATGGGCCTGCTCGACCGGCTGCGCACGGAGCTGCCGGAGAGCGCGGCGCCGATCGTCCCGTCCCGCTGGACGGAGATCAACACCATCACCATCGCGTTCGGCCACGGCATCGCGGTGGCGCCGATCCAGGCGGCGGCGGCGGTGGCGGCCATCGCTAACGGCGGCGACCTGATCACCCCGACATTCCTCAAGGCGAACCCGGACGACAAGGCCCGGTCCACCCATGTCCTGTCGGCGCAGACCTCCGAGGCGATGCGCTACATCATGCGCCTGAACGCCTCCGAGGGCTCGGCCAAGAAGGCGGCGATCCCGTACTACTTCGTGGGCGGCAAGACCGGCACGGCCGAGAAGGTCATCGGCGGCCGCTACATCCACAACCGCCTGTTCACGACCTTCATGGCGGCGGCGCCGATGAACGATCCGAAGTACCTGTTCGTCACCATCATGGACGAGCCGCAGGGCCTGCCGGAGTCGGGCGGCTACGCCACGGCGGCCTGGAACTCCGGCGTGGTCACCGGCAAGGTGATCGAGCGGGTGGCGCCGATCCTCGGCTTGCCGCCGCAATTCGAGCCGCCGACGAGGCCGTTCCCCCAGATGGTCAAGCTGAACGCCTACCACATCAACCAGCTCGGCGGCCCGTGAGGTTGGAGGCATGAGCGCGCGTCTCGCCGACCTGTTCCCCGAGGCCGCCGGCCCGGTATCAGACCTCAGGGTCTCGGACCTCACGGCCGACAGCAGGCAGGTCGCCACCGGGACCGTGTTCGTCGCCGTACCGGGCACGAAGGCCGACGGGCGCCGCTTCGCCGCGCAGGCGGCGCAGCGCGGCGCCGCGGCGGTGGCCGGGGAGGGGGCGCGGCCCGCCGACCTGCCCGAGACCGTCGCCTGGATCCCGGTCGCCGATGCGCGCCGATCCCTGGCGCTCGCGGCGGCCCGCCTCGCGGGCGCGCAGCCCGGGACCGTCGTGGCGGTGACCGGGACCGCCGGCAAGAGTTCGGTCGCCGACTTCGTGCGCCAGATCCTGGCGCGCCTCGGCCGCGACGCGGCGAGTCTGGGCACCGTCGGGATCGTCACCAACCGCGCTGCCCAGTACGGCTCGCTGACGACCCCCGACCCGGTGACGCTGCACCGGACGCTGGCGCGCCTCGCCGCCGAGGGGATCACCGACCTCGCCATGGAGGCGTCCTCGCACGGGATCGAGCAGCGCCGGCTCGACGGCGTGCGCCTCGACGCCGCGGGCTTCACCAATCTCGGCCGGGATCACCTCGATTATCACGCGAGCCTTGAGGAGTATCTCACGGCCAAGCTTCGACTTTTCACGGATCTGCTGCCCGCCGGATGCCCGGCGATCGTCAACGCCGACGGCGCCTATGCCGACCGCGTGATCGCCGCGGCCGAGGGCGCGGGACGGCCCGTGCGCACGGTGGGCCGCGGCGGCCGGGATCTGCACGTCGAAACCGTCCGGACCGAAGGTTTCGCGCAGGGCGTCCGCGTCATGTTCGAGGGCCGCGCCCGGGATCTGCGCCTGCCCCTCGTCGGCGAGTTCCAGGTCGAAAACGCGCTGGTGGCCGCAGGCCTCGCGCTGGCTACGCCAGCGGGTGCCGCCGATCCCGACGGTGTCTTCGCGGCCCTCGACCACTTGACCGGCGTGCCGGGCCGGATGGAGCGGATCGGCGAGGCGCGGGGCGGGCTCTGCCTCGTCGACTACGCCCACAAGCCCGAGGCGCTGGAGAGCGTGCTGACCGCGCTCCGGCCGTTCGCCTCGGGGCGGCTGGTCGTGGTCTTCGGCTGTGGCGGCGACCGCGACCGGGGCAAGCGTCCGCTGATGGGCGCGATCGCCGAGCGGCTCGCCGACCACGTCATTGTCACGGACGACAATCCCCGCACCGAGGAGCCCGCCGCCATCCGGCAGGCGATCCTGGCGGCGGCGCCGGGGGCCGAGGAGATCGGCGACCGGGAAGAAGCGATCCGCAGCGCCGTTGGCCGGCTCCGGCCCGGCGACGTGCTGGTGGTGGCCGGCAAGGGTCATGAAACCGGCCAGATCGTGGGGGATCGGACGCTGCCGTTCTCGGACCACGCGGTCCTGCGCGCCGCGATCACCGGGACCGCGGCCTGACGGCGACAGGGGGCTGACCATGACCGCACTCTGGACCCGCGCGGAACTCGAAGCCGCCACCGGCGGACGCCTGATCGGCGCGGACCGCGCGATCGGCGGCGCCTCGATCGACACGCGCACGATCCAGCCCGGCGACCTGTTCTTCGCCATCCGCGGCGAGGCCCGCGACGGTCACGACTTCGTCGCCGACGCCCTCGGCCGCGGCGCCGGCGCCGCGGTGGTGAACGAGGCCCGCGCGGCGGATCTCGCGGCGCACGGACCGGTCCTGGCGGTGCCGGCGGACGGTCCCGACCCGGTCCTGACGGGGATGGTCCGCCTCGGCGCGGCGGCCCGCGCCCGCACCGACGCCAAGGTCGTGGCGGTTACCGGCTCGGTCGGCAAGACCGGGACCAAGGAAGCGCTGCGCCACGTCCTGTCCGAGCAGGGCGAGACCCACGCGTCGGCGGCCTCCTACAACAACCATTGGGGCGTGCCCCTGACCTTGGCGCGGATGCCGCGCGAGACACGCTACGGCGTGTTCGAGATCGGCATGAACCACGGGGCCGAGATCGTGCCGTTGACCGCCCAGGTCCGGCCCGACATCGCGCTGATCACCATCATCGCGCCCGCCCACATCGAGCATTTCGCCTCGCTGGCCGCCATCGCGGACGCCAAGGGCGAGATCTTCTCGGGACTGCAGCCCGGCGGCGTGGCCGTGATCAACCGCGACGTCCCACACTTCGACCGGCTCGCCGCCCATGCGCAGGCCTCCCGCGCGGGCCGGGTGGTGACCTTCGGCGAGCACCCGGAGGCCGACGTGCGCGCCCTGAAGATCGTCCTGCGTCCCGACCTGTCGGTGGTCGACACGGTGGTGATGGGGCAACCCGTGACCTACAAGCTCGGCACGGCCGGACGGCACGCGGCGCTCAATTCCCTCGGCGTGATGGCGGTAGCCCACAGCCTCGGGGCCGATCTCGCCCGCGCCGCCCTGTCCCTCGGCAGCTTGGCGCCGCCGGCGGGCCGCGGCGAGCGCACCGCCCTCGAGATCGGCGGCGGCACCGCCTACCTCGTGGACGAGAGCTACAACGCCAATCCCGTCGCGGTCCGCGCGGCGCTGGCGACGCTGGCGGGCATCGAGACCGGCCCACGCGGGCGCCGGATCGCGGTGCTGGGCGACATGCTGGAACTCGGCGCCGCCGCGCCCGACCTGCACCGCGGCCTCGCGGAGGCGATCGAGGCCGCCCGGATCGACCTCGTGTTCACGGCCGGGCCCCTGACGCGCCACCTGTTCGAGGCCCTGCCGGTGAGCCGCCGCGGCGCCGTGGCCGACACCGCCGCAGACCTGATCGAGCCCCTGGCCCGGACCCTGCGGTCGGGCGACGCCGTGATGATCAAGGGCTCGAACGGCAGCCGCATGGGCCGGATTGTCGAGGCGCTGAAAGCCCGCTACGCGGTCGACCCGACGCGGCGCGCCCTGGCGACCGCCCCGTGACCGGCGGGCCCGAGCGTTGGTCAACGGTCGGCACCGCCCCCTGAAACCCGTGCCTGAACAAAGGGGCCGAGCGCCCGCATGCTTTATCTTCTCTCGGAACTGAGCAGCACCTTCACGCCGTTCAACGTGTTCCGCTACATCACCTTCCGCACGGGCGGCGCGCTGTTCACGGCGGGCCTGTTCGTGTTCTGGTTCGGACCCTGGATCATCTCGCTGCTGCGCCTGCGCCAGGGCAAGGGCCAGCCGATCCGCGAGGACGGGCCGCAGACGCACCTGCTGACGAAGCGCGGGACGCCGACCATGGGCGGCCTGATGATCCTGGCGGGCGCCGTGGTGGCAATCCTGCTCTGGGCCAACCCGCGCAACCACTACGTCTGGGTGACCCTAACGGTCACCCTCGGTTTCGGGGCGATCGGCTTCTACGACGACTACCTCAAGGTGACGAAGCAGTCGCACAAAGGCTTTTCCGGCAAGTTCCGGCTTTCGCTGGAGGCGATGATCGCCATCGCGGCCTGCACGATCATCTCGGTCTACTCGCCCGCCGCGCTCCAGAACCAGCTCGCCTTCCCGGTCTTCAAGGACGCGCTCCTGAACCTCGGCCTGTTCTACGCCCTGTTCGGCGCCTTCGTGATCGTCGGGGCGGGCAACGCCGTGAACATGACCGACGGGCTGGACGGGCTCGCCATCGTCCCGGTGATGATCGCCTGCGGCACCTTCGGGTTCATCGCCTATCTCGTGGGCAATTCGTTCACCGCGAGCTACCTGCAGGTGAACTACGTCCGCGACACCGGCGAGCTCGCGGTGGTCTGCGGCGCGGTGATCGGCGCCGGCCTCGGGTTCCTGTGGTTCAACGCGCCGCCGGCCCAGATCTTCATGGGCGATACCGGCTCCCTGGCGCTCGGCGGTCTGCTCGGCGTGATCGCGGTGGCGACCAAGCACGAGATCGTGCTGGCCATCGTCGGCGGACTGTTCGTGCTGGAGATGATGTCGGTGATCATCCAGGTCGCGTCGTTCAAGCTGACCGGCAAGCGCGTCTTCCGCATGGCGCCGATCCACCACCATTTCGAGCAGAAGGGCTGGAAGGAGCCGCAGGTCGTGATCCGCTTCTGGATCATCGCGGTGATCCTGGCGCTTGCCGGGTTGGCGACGCTGAAGCTCCGCTGAAAAATGTGCTAGACGTCCGTATTGAGCGGCCGACCCCGTCCTGACCCTCATCCTGAGGCGCCGAAGCGGAGCGAAGGCCTCGAAGGAGCCCTCCAGGGATCGCGCGGCCGGCTGGAGGGCTCCTTCGAGGCCCGCACGCGGGCATCTCAGGATGAGGCGGAGGATTGGAGCAGCGGCCTGCCCTGCCGCATCCAGAGTTCCGCATGACACCCGTTACCGTCTTCCAGGACAAGATTGTCGCCCTGTTCGGGCTCGGCGGCTCCGGTCTCGCCACGGCGCTGGCGTTGAACGCGGGCGGGGCCGGCGTGCGGGCCTGGGACGACAACGACGACAGCCTCGCCCGCGCGCGCGAGGCCGGGATCGAGACGCAGGACCTGCGCGAGGCCGACTGGTCCGGCTTCGCGGCCCTCGTGCTCAGCCCCGGCGTGCCGCTGACCCACCCCGAACCGCACTGGAGCGTCCGGCTCGCGCGGGAGGCGGGCGTCGAGATCATCGGCGATATCGAGCTGTTCTGCCGTGAGCGGCGGGCGCATGCGCCGGCGGCGCCGTTCGTGGCGATCACCGGGACCAACGGCAAATCGACCACCACCGCCCTCGTCGCCCATGTCCTCGCCCAGGCGGGCCGCGACGTGCAGATGGGCGGCAATATCGGCACCGCGATCCTGTCGCTGGAGCCGCCGTCCGCCGACCGCGTCCACGTCATCGAGATGTCGTCGTTCCAGATCGACCTGACGCCGGGCCTCGACCCGAGCGTCGGCGTGCTGATGAACATCACGCCGGACCACCTCGACCGCCACGGCACGATGGAGCAGTACGCCGCCATCAAGGAGCGGCTGATCCGCGGGGCCGGCCTCGCGGTCGTCGGCATCGACGACGGCCCGAGCCGCGCCATCGCCGACCGGCACCAGGGCGACCTCGTGCGCGTCCACGTCCCGCACGCCGAGGCACTCTGTACGGATGCCCTGACGGTCCGCGACGGGATCATCCAAGAACCGGACGGCACACCGCTCGCCGATGTGAACGGGATCGGTTCTCTCCGAGGCGCACATAACTGGCAGAACGCGGCCGTCGCGGTCGCGGTGGCGCGTGCCCTCGGCCTGTCGGCCGAGCAGATACAGGCCGGGTTGAGCACGTTCCCGGGCCTGCCGCACCGGATGGAGGAAGTCGGGCGGCGCGGCCACGTGCTGTTCGTCAACGATTCCAAGGCGACGAACGCGGATTCCACCGAGAAGGCGCTCACGGCCTTCCGCGACATCCACTGGATCCTGGGCGGCAAGGCCAAGGACGGCGGCATCTTCCCGCTGGTGCCATATTTCGAGCGGGTCGCCCACGCCTACCTCATCGGCGCGGCCTCGGATGCCTTCGCGGCGACCCTCGAGGGGGCGGTTCCCTACACGCGCTGCGAGACGCTGGAGGTGGCGGTCCCGAAGGCCGCCGAGAACGCCGCCGCCTCGGGTGCGCCCGAGCCGGTGGTCCTGCTCTCGCCGGCCTGCGCGTCCTACGATCAGTTCCGGAATTTCGAGATCCGCGGCAACCGCTTCCGAGAGCTGGTTCAAGCGCTGCCTTAAGAGCGGCGCTCGCCACGGGCTTCAGAGTGGCCCCGACGCTGAGAGGAGTTGGGGTTCTGCAGCGACGGCCAAACCCCAACCTCGTCTTTCCGGCCTCGCGAAGCGGAGCCCGGAGGACAGAAACGCCTGGCGCGCAAGGACTTGCGCTGTCTGTGATTCTGGATTCCGGGCTCGCCTGCGGAGCCCGGGAATGACAGGCGGATCGATCCGGCAATCGATCCAGGGCGAGCGAAATCGTCTAATGCGATCTGCGATGGCCCCGACGCGACGCTCGCGCTCCGGTCAGCGCGCCAGAACCTTGGCGGCCTCGCGCGTCGTATCCACCGCCCGCGAGACGTCGGCCACCGACTGGACGATCGCCCCGATATTGCCGGTGATCGCCGTGACCGCGCCCGCCGCGCTCTGCATGCTCTCGGCGAGGTCGCGGGTGACCGCGCTCTGCTCCTCGATGGCGGCGGCAGTGGCCACCACGGTCTCGCGCATCACCGAGACCGAGGCGCCGATCGAGCCCAGCGCCCCGACCACCTCCTGCGAGACCCGCTGGATGCTCGCGATCTCGCCGTTGATCTGCCCCGTAGCGCGGGCAGCCTGATCGGCCAGCGCCTTCACCTCCGAGGCGACGACCGCGAAGCCGCGCCCGGCCTCGCCGGCCCGGGCCGCCTCGATCGTAGCGTTGAGCGCCAGCAGATTGATCTGCCCGGCGATGTTCTGGATCAGGCCGACGATGCCGGTCATCGCGGTGGCCGTGTCGGCCAGCCGCTTGGTGTGGCCGTCCGCGTCCTGGACACAGGCATAGGCGGTGTCGGTGGCTCCTTGCGAGCGAACGATGCTCTGGGACATCTCAGCCACGGAAGCCGCCAGCTCCTCGGCCGCCGCCGCCACGGTCTGCACGTTGCCGGAGGTCGAGTCCGCGCCCGAAGAAGCCAGCGCGGCAGCCTCGGTGGAATGAGCCACGGCGTGCTCGATCTCGCCGAAATTCCGGTCGATCATGACACGAAGATCCGACAGCAGCCGGACCTGGTCGGTGATGTCGGTGGCGAACTTCACCACCTTGTAGGGCCGACCGGCGGCGTCGAGGATCGGGTTGTAGGAGGCCTGGATCCAGACCTCGCGGCCGCCTTTGCCCAGGCGCCGGAACTGGGCCGCCTGATAGGTGCCGTTCCGCAGGGCCGCCCAGAACGCCCGGTAGGCCTCGCTCTCGCGATAGCCGGGCTCGACGAACAGGCTGTGGTGCTGGCCCACCACCTCCTCCCGCCCGTAGCCCATCGCGGCCAGGAAGTTGTCGTTCACCTCGATCACGGTGCCGTCGAGATCGAAGGCGATCACCGCCTGAACCTTGTGGATCGCCGCGATCTGCCCGGCCCGGTCGGCCTCCTCGGTCCGTTGCCGGGTGATGTCGGTGGCGAACTTCACCACCTTGTAGGGCCGGCCGCGGATGTCGAGCATCGGATTGTAGGAGGCCTGAATCCAGATCGGACGACCGCCGCGGCCGACCCGCTGGAACTGCCCGGTTTCGAACGAGCCGGCCCGCAGGCGCTCCCAGAAGGCCCGGTAGTCCACCGTCTCGCGCTGGACCGGATCCATGAACAGGCTGTGGTGCTGGCCGACGATCTCCGGCAGCGTGTAGCCGACCACATCGAGGAAGTTGCTGTTCGCCGAGAGGATCCGACCGGTGAGGTCGAACTCGATGACGCCCTGGACGCGGTCGAGAGCCGCGAGCTTGGCATGCGCTTCACGGGAATTCAGGGCAGCGAACATGGCAAGTGCGGCTTCCGCTTGGCGGATCGGCTGTCGCGATGCGGCCCTCAGGGCAGGCCGCTCCTCGATCCGGAGACTACATCTAAAAGTTGCAGATTGAGGATTAACATGGAGTGACTTTTGGTAGACATCCGGTCAAATGAATACGGTTTTCGAAACCTGATCATAGGGCATCGCGGAAGGCGCCCCGAGATGCCCGTTCGCTCGCCGGCTTCACCGCCGCGTCGGCGTCCGGGCCCGGCCCGGTCAGCCCGAAACGCGGCGGCGAGCCTGAAGCGACAACACTGGACATGACCGGACGTGACCGAGCGCTTGGCCTGCCGGGCTCACTCCGCCGCATCCGATTGGCGGAATCCCTCGATCCCGACCTGATCGGGATTGATCGCGTGCAGCGCGCGCCGCGCCGCTTCCAGCGGATGCTCGGCCTCGATCCGGACGGAGGTTAGATCCGGGCTCTTGTAGACCGTCACGATGGTGTCCATCACCTCGGTCAGCGTCGTGCGCTTGTCCTCGGGGGCGGCGATCAGCAGCTGCAGCCCCCAGGCCCGGTAGAGATCGACCAGCGCCTGGCTGTTGCGCACGTCGAGCTTCGAGAACGCCTCGTCGAGGAGGCACAGGCCCAGGCCGGGGTTCTCGTCACCCGGCCGATCGCCCGGATAGTAGGCGCTCGCCAATGAGGCGGCGATCGCCACGTAGAACGGCGCCTGCGCCTCGCCGCCCGAGCCGCGGAGCGCCCGCGCCGACATGGTGGTGCGGTTGCCCGCACGGTCGCGCATGCCGATCTCGTAGACGAAGTAGTTGCGGTAATCCGCGAGGCGGCCCGCATCCTCGTCTCCGGCGATCAAGGCGGTGATCTCCTCCAGCGCCGCCGCCATCGGACCCTCCGCCTCGCCGGCCAGCAGCGCCTGGGCGGCCTCCGGAGAACGCGCGGTCTCGGTGGCCAGCGCGTGGACGGCGGCGTAGCGGCGGTCCACCGCGGCCTCGAACGCGTAGATCTGGCCGGTGAAGCTGCGGGCCGAGAGTCGCTCGTTGAGCGCCTCCAACCGGGCATGGACCCGCTCGAACCGGTCGGCGAGGCGCGTCAGCAGATCCTCGGTCATGAGGCGGCGCATCTCGACCTCGGCCCGCTCGGCCTGCGCCCGGTAGCGCCGCAGTTCGTGCCCCTCGACGGCCTCGTATTCCCGCCGGACCCAGGCGAAGCCGTCGATCGCCGGCGCGTCGCCCGCGTTCAGCGGGTTCTCCACCCGCCAAGCCGCGCAGGCCTCCGCCAGCTCGCGCTCGGCGATGCGCCCGTGCGAGCGGGCCGCCTCGGCGGATTCCCGGGCAAGGCCGCGTTCGGCGGTCGCCCGTGACCCGGCGGCCTTGGCGTCGAGGCCCGCCAGGGCCCGCCGCGCCTCGACGATCACCGTCGGGTCGAAGGGCTCGGCGCGCGCGAGGCGCACCCGGGCGGCATCGCCGCCCATGAGCTGGCGCAGGGCCGCGCGCCGGCCCGACAGCGCCGCGCGGGCCGCCTCGCGCATGGTGACCAGCCGGGCGCGCAGGGCCGCCTCGTCGGCGAGCAGGCGGTCGAGCTTCGGCTCCAGTTCCTCCGACAGCTCGCGCAGGTAGCCCGCGCGCTCCGCAGTCAGCGCGGCGATCTCGGCGGCGATCCCGGCCGTGTCGCGCTTCTCGATGTCGGCACGCTCGGTCTGCAGCGTGCGGCGCCGCCCGTCGAGTCCGTCGAGTTCGGCCCGCAGCGCCTCGACATCGTCGAGGCCCCGGGCGATGCTGGCGCGAATCGCGGCGGCGGTGCGAGCCGCTTCCCGCAGCACCGCGGCCTCGCCGCGCAGCCGCCGCGCCTCGGCCACCGCGGCCTCGTGGGCCTTGCGCCCGTCGGCGGTCGGGCCGCGATGGCCGCGGGTCATGAGCAAGTCGACGCTGCGCGTGACCGAGTAGGCCATGCCGGCCGTGGTCCGCCCGCTCGGCGCGACCGCCCGGGCGAGGCGCGCCAGCTCCGCATCGTCGCGGGCGAGGTCGTAGCCCCCGAGCCGCACGCCGAGGAACGCCTCCGCGTGCGGATCGCTGGTCTCGATCACGGTGAGCGGCCCGTCATCGTAGCGGCGTGCCCGCTGCTTGGCGGTGTCGGTGGTCTTGACCAGGATGCAGCGGTGGAACCGGTCGCGGCCGGATTGAAGGACGCCGAGCGCCTCGTTCAGCCGGTCCGGCGCCACGACCAGGGCCTCGCGGGCGCGCCCGAGCAGCCCTTCGAGGGCCGGGCCCCAGGCCGGATCGACGATCTCGGCCAGCTCGCAGATCGGCACCGCCTCGATGCCCTTGCGCCCCAGCTCGCCGCGGAACGCCAGTGTGTCGGAGGACAGGCGCGCCGCCGGGCCCGCACCGGTACGGGGTGCCGTCCGTTCGGCCTCGCTCTCCTGGGCGCGGGCCTTCAGCGCCGCGTCCTCGGCGGCGCGTTCCAGCGCCTCGTCGAACTCGGGCAGCCGCGCGAGCCCGTCCACGAGCTCGGCCAGCGGGCCGTCGAGGCGCAGGCTCTCTTCCGGCGGGGCCTCCCGCCGCAGGCCAGCGCGGGCACAGGCCTCGGCGAGGCGCGCCGCCTGCGGGCAGGTCTGGCGCAGGATCGGCGCGACCGGCTGGAGCTTGCCCATCTGACCCACGAGGCCGACGAGGTCCGCGGTGCGGGCGACCAGCTCCTTCCGGTCGCGGTCGAGCATCGAGAGGCCGAGCGTCGAGGCGGCGAGCCGCCCCTCGGCGGCGCTGGCGGCGGCGAGCGCCTTCTTTTCGGCGATCTCGCCGTCGATCTCGCGCACGTAGCCGCGGCTCGCGGCGGCGCGCTCGCGGGCGATGCGCAGGGTGTCGGCACCCTCGCGCAGGCGCGTTCGAACGGCGACGAGGTCGAGGCTGCGGCGGCGAAGCTCCGCGCAGGCCGCGCGCAGCTCGTGCACGGCGGTGGCGAGCACTGCCTCGCTCCAGGCGTCGTAGCGGTCGCGCAGCCGGCGCAGGCGCGCGAGGCGGCTCTCCAGCTCGGCGATCGTCTCCAAGAGGCGGCGCCAGTTGGCGATCGAGAGCCGCACGCGCTCCACGTCGAGGGGCTCCGGGTCGAGCACGAAGGCCCGCACGAAGGCGCTGGTGTCGAAGATCGGCTTGAACGCCACCGCATTGGCGAAGCTGCGCAGGAAGTGGCGCGGCTCTGGCGCGGGCGCGCCCTCGCGCAGGGTGGCCAGGACATCGGCCGTGAAGCGCTCGCCGGACGTCCGGTACTCGGTGAAGCTCGCCGCCCGGGCGCGCAGGTCCGCGGCGATCTCGGTCCACGGGGCGGTGAAGCTTCCTCCGGGCGCTGTCCGGGCATAGTCCGCGATCTCGAACCGGTGCCCGACCGCGATGAACCGCGACAGCACCGTCTCCTTCGGCTCCACCGCGCGGGCTGCCAGGGCGAGGCCGACCGTGATCACGCGGCCCGAAGCTGGATTCTCGAAGACGAGGGCCAGAACGGTCTCGCAGGATTCCCGGGTCGGGCGGCCGCCCTCCGCCGGGTCGCTGATCCAGCCGAGGCAGTAGTCGCGCACGGTGCGGGCGCTGCGCCCGGACGCCGAGGCGTTGAGTGCGAGGCGGCTGGCGTTGTTGCCGGCCAGCACCGTGCCGACCGCGTCGAAGATCGTGGACTTGCCAGCGCCGGTGGGCCCGACGAGCGCGGCGGCGCCGCGCAGGCGGATCTGCTCGCGGCGGATCAGGTACCAGTTCGAGATGGCGATGTCGGTGAGGACGTACACGATGCGGGTGGGGCTAGGCCGCTCCTGAGGACATGACCGGCCCTGTTGGCCGGGTTCGCCCGCGTATGCAAGCGCGGGACCCGCGCCGGAGGCCCCTGCAGTCGTCCGCCGCGACAAACCGCCTTGCCAGTCAGTTCAGGCCATGCATCATGGCGATCAACGGACAAGCTCGGAAGAGTCGCCACGCATGAAACTGAGCCGGAAACTGAGCGCTCTCGTTTTCATGCTGCTGTTGGCCGCGACCGTCCAGGGCGGCATCGCCTTCTACAAGTTGAAACTCATCGACGGTCGTCTCGGGGAGCTGCTCGATACGGCTCTTCCAGCGATGAATGCTGCTCAGAGAATCGAAGCACTGGTTGTTCGCGGACGGCTGCTGCAGGTCCGCTTCGCGACGGCGGACACCGAGTCGGAGCGGGCGGCGAGCCGGAAGGAGGTCGACGACCTCATCGCGCAGCGCGGCAGGCAGGTGGAGGCCTATCGCGCGCTGGTCACCGGGCCCGACGAGCAGAGCCTCTACGACGATCTCGTGGCCAAGCTGAAGCTGCAGGGCTACGATTGGGACCGCCTGCGCGCCTTCTCGCTCGATCAGCGCGAGCAGGCGATGGCCTATTACCGCGGGGCGATGAACACCCGCTACGCCGCCGCCCTGGCGGCGGCGCACGCGCTGGCGGACTTCCACGTCCAGCGCGTCGACCAGGCCGGCCGCGCGGCCCGGGAGAGCCAAGCGAGCGCCGCACGGTGGACGCAGATCATCCTGATGGCCACGCTGCTGATCGCGTCGGCCGCGATGCTCTACGCGGCCCTCGGGGTGTCGCGGCCGCTCGCACAGATGACGGCGGCGATGCGCCGCGTGGCCGACGGCGACGCGGAGTGCCGGCTCCCGTCGGTGGGTCGCCGGGACGAGATCGGCGCGATGGCGGCCGCCGTGCACGTGTTCAAAGGCAACATGCTGCGCGCCCGAGCCCTGGAGGCGGAGGCCGCGCAGGCCCGTGCCGATGCCGAGGCGCAGCGCCGGCAGGCGGCGCAACATCTCGCGGCGCGGTTCCAGGCCACGGTCGGCGGGATCACTGGCTCCCTCGCGGAGGCGGCCGGGCGCCTCAGGGCGACGGCCGAGGGTCTGACCGCGACGGCGACGCGGACGGCGGGCCGGTCGACCAGCGCGGCCGCGACCGCCGCGGCGGCCTCGAACCACGTCGCCACAGTGGCAACGGCCGCGGAGGAGCTGGGGTCGTCGATCTCTGAGATCGGCCGTCAGGCCGGCGCATCGACCGATCTGGCGCATCGCGCGGTCGGCGAGGCGGCCGAGACGGCGCGCGTGGTCCAGGATCTCAGCGCCGCCGCCCAGCGCGTCGGCCGCGTCGTCGAGATGATCGCGGCCATCGCCAGCCAGACGAATCTGCTTGCCCTCAACGCGACGATTGAGGCCGCCCGCGCCGGCGCGGCGGGCCGCGGCTTCGCGGTGGTCGCCGCGGAGGTCAAGGCGCTGGCCGATCAGACCGTGCGGGCCACGGCCGAGATCGCGCTTCAGATCACGGCGATCCAAGACTCTACGGGTCACGCCGTGGACGCCATCGGCGGCATCGCGGGCCGCATCCGCGAGATCAGCGCCATGGCCGCCTCGATCGCCGCGGCCGTGGAGCGACAGGGCGCGGCGACGCAGGAGATCGTCCGCAACGTCGCCGAGGCGGCGTCCGGGACGCAGTCCGCCACCGTCCACGCGAGCGACGTTGCCGGCGCCGCCGAGGACACGGGGGCGGCCGCCGCGCAGGTCCTGGCCTCGGCCGCGGAAATGGCCGGGCAGGCGGGACAGCTCGGGACGGAGGTCGAAACCTTCCTGGCGATGGTCCGCAACGCCTGAGCGCGGCGGCCCGTCAGGTCTCGGCGGCCTCCGACCAGGTCCGCAGGCGCTCCAGCCACGCGTCGGAAGCGAGCACGGCCAGGCCCGGCAGGAGCGAGAGCGGCGTGACCCGCTCGACCCGGTCGCGCTCGCCCAGCCGCAGCCCGCCGCGCTTGGCGTAAAGGCGCAGGATATCGGCGAGCCGGACCTCCTCGGGCGGCTCGTTGCGCGCCACGGTCCGGATCTTCTCGACAATCTCGTCGGTGGTGCACTCGACGATGCCGTCCGTGCCGGCGCGGTGGTCGCGAAGGCCCTCCTCGTACAAGAGCCGCAGCGTTAGCAGCACCAGGGTCTCGTCCTTGCGCAGGCGCTCCGAGACGATGTCGTGGCGCGGCGCGTCCGCGGCCGGGCTGAGCGAGACCATCTGGTCGCGGTGCGAGACCGTGAGGGCGTAGCCGAGGCAGGCGAAGTAGTCGGTGAAGAACGGCGCGTAGTGCCGCGCCAGTTCGTAGGACCGGCCGATGCCCTGCGTGTCCGCGTAGATCACCTGCCCCTTCAACAGCACCTGGAGCGCGCGGCTGAGTTCCTCGGCCTCGGGCGCGCGGGCGCCCGGGGGCGGCGGCTCGTCGCCGTCGATGATAGCCCGGAATCCCTCAAGCACCGCGTCGCCGCTCCACCACGAAATCCGGGCAGTCGAGCCAGCCGTTGGCGACCCGCTCGGGTAGCCGGGTCACGGCGTAGCGCGCGCCGAGCCGCGCGTCGAACAGCACGTCGATCTCGCGCAGGCGCTGGAACACGATGAAGTCGTCGACGCCCGCGATCACGACCTGCGAGCCGCGCAGGGTGAGGGCGCTGCCGAGCCGGGCCTCCACGAAGGCGGTCATGCTCTCTGGCGTCACGGTGGTACGGCGGCGGAACGCCGCCTTGGCGGCCGCGAAGGCGTCCACCACGGGATCGTCCTCGAGATCCGGCAGCGGCTCGACGTCGATCGCGGCCTTGCGGGCGCGCGGCGCCTGCAGGTGCGCGTGACCGATCGGCGGCCGCAGCTGCGAGACATCCGCCGGCACGTCCGGGGCGATGTCCGATCCGCCGATGGCGCGCAGCATCGCGGCGGCGCGCTCGACGCCGCTCGGGTCCGGCCGGTCCATCACGTGGAGGGCGGCGCCGATCCGGCGCTCCAGGCGCGCGACGACGGCGTCGACCGCGTCGAGATGGTTGTCGAGCCCCTCGAAGACGGAGAGGATCTGCGCGAGATCCGCTCGCACGGCCCGCTGCGCGGCGTCGAGATCGGGGCTGCGGCCCTCCCGGATCAGGCCCTCGGCCAGCGCTCGGACCGTGAGGGCGTCGCGCAGCGCCCGGCCGGCCTCGCGCACGACGCTGGCCCGGAAGCGGAACGGGTTGAAGCGGGTGTGCAGCGTCCGGTAATCGCTGATCAGGTGACGCTCGACGAACTCCTCGAAGAACAGCCGGAAGGTCTTGGCGCGGTCCGGCTCGCGCAGGATCCGCTCCTCGACCTTGCGCATGCCGGCCGCGAGCCCGCGCACGTGCGACAGGAAGGCCGCCGCCGCCCGGGCCGCGTTCGCGAGCGCCTCCGAACGGCTGCCCGGATCCGACAGGGCGCTCTCGAGGCCGCCAAGCACCTCCAGAACAGCGCCGCCGTAGGATCGCGTCTCGCCCCGTTCGAGGCGGGACAATTCCTCCAGGAGGAGGCGTGCCTCGGGGTCGAACTCGACCACCGGCACGTAGCGCTCGCGGCGCTCGATCAGCCAGCCGGTTTCGAGAAGGCGGCGGTAGAGCGTCGCCCGCCGCTCGGCCGGGTCGGCTGAGATCGGCTCGTCGCCGCCGACTTCCGGGTCGCTCCAGCCCGCCGCAAAGTCGCCGATCTCGGCGAGCAGCTCGGCCTTGCGCACCGGCTCCGCCCCCAGGACGCGCCGGTGCAGATGGAGGAGCAGGGCGGCGTTGAAGCCGCGGCTCGCCGAAGCCAGCGGCTTGAACAGCTCGTCGGGCAGCTGCGCGAACAGCATCCTCTCGAGACTCTCTCCGTCGCGCAGCCCGGCCGTTACTTCGCGCCGAGGAGTTCGACGTCGAAGATCAGGGTCGCGTTCGGCGGGATCACGCCGCCCGCGCCCCGGGCGCCGTAGCCGAGCTGCGGCGGGATGATCAGCGTGCGCTTGCCGCCGGTCTTCATGGTGGCGACGCCCTCGTCCCAGCCCTTGATGACCTGGCCGGCCCCGAGCGGGAAGCTGAAGGGCTGGTTGCGATCCCGCGAGGAGTCGAATTTCTTGCCCTTCTTGCCGCCCTCGTCGAGCCAGCCCGTGTACTGGACGGTGACCTGCTGACCGGCCTTCGGCTCCGGACCGGTCCCGACGACTTCATCCTGGTATCGCAGACCGGACGGCAGGGTCACGATCTCGGCATTGGCGGCTGTGGTCATGGCGAACAACGCGGCTCCGGCGATGAGGGACAGGCGAGGCATGGTTTCTCCCTGGAGCCGGCGCCGTCCGCGCCGGCCGTCGGCAGGCCTTCTATCGGCTCCCGCCGGTAGAGGCCAGGGAGGCGGCCCGCGGCCGTCCCGACGCGCCTCAGCCGGCCGACATCGTCGCGAGATGTGCGATCAGCCGCCGAGCGACCTCGTCCTTGTCCAGGCGCGGCCACGTTTCCACCGCGCCATCGCGGCCGATCAGGTGGACCGCGTTCGCGAGGCCGCCCATGACTCCGCCCGCGGCCGAGACGTCATTGGCGACGATCAGGTCGCAGCCCTTTCGGGCGATCTTCGCCCGGGCGTGGTCGAGGACCGCGTCCGTCTCGGCGGCGAAGCCGATCACGAGGGGCGGACGCCCCGCGGACATGCGGGCGATGGTGGCGAGGATGTCGGGATTCTCCACCAGCGGCAGCGGCGCCGGCCCCGTGCCGTCCTTCTTGATCTTCTTCGCGCCGGCCTCGCGCTCCGGGCGCCAGTCAGCCACCGCGGCGGCGAAGACGGCGATGTCGGCCGGCAGCGCCGCCTCGACCGCTGCCAGCATCTCCCGGGCGCTCTCGACCCGCACGACGGCGACGCCCGGTGGATCGGGGATCGCGACGGGCCCGGAGACGAGGGTCACGGCGGCGCCGGCCTGGGCGGCCGCCGCCGCGATGGCGTGACCCTGGCGGCCCGACGACCGGTTGGCGATGTAGCGGACCGGATCGATGGGCTCGTGCGTCGGACCGGAGGTGACGAGCACGCGCCGGCCCGCGAGGATCCGGGGGCCCGAGGCTTCCGCCAGGAGCCGCTCGACGGCATCCGCGATCTCGTTGGGTTCGGCCATGCGGCCGGGGCCGCTCTCCGGCTCCGCCATCTTCCCCGCGTTGGGGCCGACGATCCGCACGCCGTCGCCCTCCAGGGTCGCGCGGTTGCGGCGGGTCGCCGGGTGCGCCCACATCTGCACGTTCATGGCTGGCGCGATCAGGATCGGCAGGGTGGTCGCCAGCAGCACCGTCGTCGCGAGGTCGGCGGCGTGGCCGCCGGCCATGCGGGCCATCAGGTTCGCGGTGGCCGGGGCCACCACCACGGCATCCGCTTGGCGAGCCAGCCTGATGTGGCCGATCTCGGCTTCGGACGCGCGGTCGAACAGGTCGGTATGCGCCCGTTCCCCGGCCAGCGCCGCCGCGGCCAGCGGGGTCACGAATTCCTGCGCGCCCTCGGTCAGCAACGGGCAGACACTGGCGCCGCGCTCGCGCAGGCGCCGGATCAGGTCGAGGGCCTTGTAGGCCGCGATGCCGCCGCCGATGACGAGCAGGATGCGGCGGTTGACGAGGGTCTCGGTCATGCCGGAAACCCTCTGCGCGCAGGGCTCCGCCCGTCAAGCGCGCTCACGCGGCGGCGGGGACCGCGGGCACCTTCAGGCCTCCGAAGCGGCGCTCGCGCCGGGCGAACTCGGCCACGGCTGCAGCGAGATCGTCGGGACCGAACTCGGGCCACATCCGCTCGGTGAACATCAGCTCCGCGTAGGCCGCCTCCCACAGCATGAAGTCGGAGAGCCGCTGCTCGCCACCAGTGCGGATCAGCAGATCGACATCCACCGGAGACCCGTGCATCGGGCCCGCCACGAGGGTGCCGAAGCTCTCGCGCGTCGGCTCCTCCGCGCCCTGGAGGCGCTGCGCCGCCGCGATGATGGCGTCGCGGGCCGAGTAGTCCACGCAGATGCGCAGGTGCAGGCGCGTGCCCGCGGCGGTCGCGGCCTCGGCCGCCGCGATGGCCGCGGGGATACCCTCAGGCAGCCGGTCGCGGCGGCCAACAACGCTGAGCCGCGTGCCGGTGCGGGCGAGCCGCTGGGTCTCGTTGCGCAGGTAGGACCGAAGCAGCCGCATCAGGCCGCCGACCTCTTCGGCCGGGCGCTGCCAGTTGTCCGCCGAGAAGGCGTAGAGCGTGAGCGTGCCGATGCCGTGGTCCGGGCAGGCTTCGGCGGTGCGGCGGATCGCCTCGACGCCGCGATGATGGCCGGCCAGCCGCGGCAGGCCGCGCTGCGTCGCCCAGCGCCCGTTGCCGTCCATGATGATCGCGGCGTGCAGGGCCTTCGGCGCTGCTTCGCTTTGCATCGTAAAGTCTCCCGGCATGACCGCGTCTTCTGAAGTCTATCGGTTCGGCATTAACAATCTTGGGAGGATCCGGCAGTCTCACGCCGGTTTCGTGGCCGGATCGAGGCCGCGTCGGCCCGGATCGGGCCCGCGCTCGGCCGCGGACGCGGCGTCCCGGACGACCTGCTCCAACACGCCCAGATAGCCGATGAAGCGCTGGCGCCCGATCGCCGTCAGACGGCACACGGTCTGGGGACGATTGTGGGAGAAGCCCTTCTCCAGGCTCACCAGATCGGCCTCGCTGAGCACCGCGAGGTGGCGGCTCAGGTTACCGTCGGTGAGACCGCACAGGCGCTTGAGATCCGGAAACGGGAGGCCCTTCGGGTGCGCCACCAGGGAGGTCAGCACGCTGAGCCGCGCCCGCTCGTGGATGATCCTGTCGAGCCCCTCGTAGGAGAAGCGTCCGTCGTCCCGATCGGAGGCCATCATCGAGGCTCGTCATCGAAGGATCGGGCGCCGTGATGGACGATCGCCGCCAGCCACACCTGGCCGACCAGGAAAGGCAGACCCATCGTCCAGGGCGAGAGGGCGTGCGTCTCCGCCGAGACCGCCAGCACGACGAGACCGGCGAGAAGGTACCACGCGCCGACGCCCTGCACCGCCCGGGGCAGTATGCGCGCCGAGGCGAACAGGCCGAGGCCCACCAGCACCTGCCACAGGCCCGGCAGCATCCAGACCTCGCCGGGGGCGAACCGCGCGATCACCAAGGCGAGGCAGGCGCCTGCGCCGGCGGCCGGCAGGAACACCTCGATCGCGTTCCAAACCATCGCGTCGGCGAGGCCGGAATGCAGGCGGCGGCTGCGCCGGATCGCCTCGATGCCGATCATCAGGAAGGCCACCAGCGCCGCCGCAACCCAGAGGCCGAAGAAAAGGCCGCTCCGGGCCGATGGATCGCCGAGCCACAGGGCCTGTCCGGCCGCACAGGCGAGCGCCAAGCCGCCGGTGCCGGCGACGGTCGCGGCGCCGAGACCGCGGAACGCCGTATCCCGCGCGATCTGCGAGCGGATCGCGACGATGTCGGCCAGCGCCTTGTCCAGGTCCTGCACGTGGCTCAATCCCCGCGCCGCAGCATGCTTTGCATCACAAAGTATCGGCCGAACATGATTGTCGCAACCCGTCCGCTCGGATCATCGGTCCGAATAGTTTCAGGCTTGATCCCGTCCGTCGAGACCGGCGCGCGGCGAATTCTACCTAGAAGTTGCAATTGCGTGCCAGGTCTCGGCCCGGCGCCCGAAATACGCCGGATCGGGCAGAGAGCGATCAATGATCGTCAAACACCGTAGGGCACGGGGTTTCTCCGGGCGCGTGCCGGAACCATATTGGGCACATGCCGACGCCGAAGAAACCGCGCACCGCTTCCGTCTTGAGCACGTCCGCCAAGGCCTCGAAGCCCGAGCTGAAACCGCTCGACACCTATCTGGCCGAGTTGCTGAATCCCGCTCTCAATCGCAACCGGCCGCCGCCGGCCGAAGCAGCGCCGGAAGCAGCACCCGGGAAGCCCGCGCGACCGGGCAGGGCGAGGCGCGACACGCCCGCGGGGGGCTCCAGCAAGGCCGGAGGGAAGGCCGCCACCCGCCGGGCGGAGATCGCCCGCGACGGCTTCGCGGAGGCGCCGCAGGCCGGCTACGCGCTGGGAGACGCCGCGGATGTCGATCCGCGCCTCGCCCAGGCGCTCGGCCTGACACCGCCCGAGGACGGCCCCGCTCCGGAGGGCGCCGACCTGCCGGATCCCGGCAGCGACGGCGGCGCCTCGGCGACCGTGACGGCCTTGGAACGGCTGCTCACCGAGGGCAACCCGCTGTTCAAGAACGGCCAGACCTGGGTCCCGCACCGGCCTGAGCGCCCGCAGAAATCCGAGGGCGGCGTCCGGTTCACGCTGAAATCCGAGTTCACGCCGGCCGGCGATCAGCCGAAGGCCATCGCCGAACTGGTCTCCGGCGTGCAGGCCCACGAGCGCGACCAGGTGCTGCTCGGCGTCACCGGCTCGGGCAAGACCTTCACGATGGCCAAGATCATCGAGGAGACGCAGCGCCCGGCCCTGATCCTGGCGCCCAACAAGACGCTGGCCGCGCAGCTCTACGGCGAATTCAAGGCGTTCTTTCCCGACAACGCCGTCGAATACTTCGTTTCCTATTACGATTATTACCAGCCGGAGGCCTACGTCCCGCGCTCCGACACATTCATCGAGAAGGAATCCTCGATCAACGAGCAGATTGACCGGATGCGCCATGCCGCCACCCGCGCCCTGCTGGAGCGCGACGACGTCATCATCGTCGCCTCGGTCTCATGCATCTACGGTATCGGCTCGGTCGAGACCTACACGGCGATGTCGTTCACGGTCTCGCTCGGCGAGCGGATCGAGCAGCGCCAGCTCATCGCCGACCTCGTGGCCCTGCAGTACAAGCGCATCCAGTCGGATTTCGCCCGCGGCACCTTCCGGGTCCGGGGCGATTCGATCGAGTTGTGGCCGGCCCACTTGGAAGACCGCGGCTGGCGGATCGGTCTGTTCGGCGACGAGGTGGAAAGCATCGTCGAGTTCGACCCGCTCACCGGCAAGACCATCTCCGAGCTGAAGTTCGTGAAGGTCTACGCCAACTCGCACTACGTCACGCCGCGCCCGACGCTGCAGCAGGCGATCAAGGGCATCAAGACCGAACTGAACGGCCGCATCGAGGAGCTGATCAAGATGGGCCGCCTGATCGAGGCGCAGCGCATCGACCAGCGCTGCACCTTCGACATCGAGATGATCGAGGCCACCGGCGCCTGCAACGGCATCGAGAACTATTCCCGCTACCTCACCGGCCGGAAGCCGGGCGAGCCGCCGCCGACCCTGTTCGAGTATCTGCCCGACAACGCCCTGGTCTTCACGGACGAGAGCCACGTCACCGTACCGCAGATCGGCGGCATGTACCGGGGCGACTTCCGCCGCAAGGCGACGCTCGCCGAGTACGGCTTCCGGCTGCCCTCCTGCCTCGACAACCGCCCGCTCCGCTTCGAGGAGTGGGACGCCATGCGGCCGATGACCGTCCACGTCTCGGCCACGCCCGGCAAGTGGGAGATGGAGCAGACCGGCGGCGTCTTCGCCGAGCAGGTGATCCGCCCGACCGGCCTCGTCGACCCGGTGATCGAGGTGCGCCCGGCCCGCAGTCAGGTCGACGACCTGCTGGGCGAGGTCCGCGAAGTGGCGCAGGCCGGCTACCGGACGCTCGTGACCACGCTGACCAAGCGCATGGCGGAGGACCTCACCGAGTACCTGCACGAGAACAGCGTGCGGGTGCGCTACATGCACTCCGACATCGACACGCTGGAGCGGATCGAGATCATCCGCGATCTCAGGCTCGGCGCCTTCGACGTGCTGATCGGCATCAACCTGCTGCGCGAGGGCCTCGACATCCCGGAATGCGCCCTGGTGGCGATCCTCGACGCCGACAAGGAGGGCTTCCTCCGGTCGGAGACCTCGCTGATCCAGACCATCGGCCGCGCCGCCCGCAACGCCGATGCGCGCTGCATCCTCTACGCGGACACCATCACCGGCTCGATGGAGCGGGCGATGGCCGAGACCGAGCGCCGCCGCGCCAAGCAGCTCGCCTACAACGCCGAGCACGGCATCACACCGCAGAGCGTGAAACGCGGCATCGCCGACATCCTCAGCAGCGTGTTCGAGCGCGACCACGTCCAGGTCGATACCGGTCTGGCCAAGGATGCCATCACGGTGGGCCACAACCTCAAGGCCGTGATGGCGGACCTCGAGAAGCGCATGCGCGCGGCCGCCGCCGATCTCGACTTCGAGGAGGCGGCGCGGCTGCGCGACGAGCTCAAGCGGCTTCAGGCCACCGAGCTTCTGGTCTCGGACGATCCGATGGCCCGGCAGGGCGATGTGGAGCGCGAGGCCGGCAAGTTCGGCCGGAAGCCGCCGCGCGGGGCAGGGGGCAGCCGCATCGCCAAGCCCGACCTCGACAACATGGGCCCAGGGACGGACCGGGAGCTGCCGGTGGGCGGCCTCGCACCGGTCTGGCAGGAGAGGCCGAAGCCGCGCTCGACCCAGGGGCTCGGCGGGCAGAAGCCGAAGTACAAGGGCGGCGGCGGGCGGCGGCGCGGCTGACTGGCCGCCGCCGGAGCCTCATGCTGCCGCGTTGTCCCGGCCGGCGCGATGGGTGGCCGCGGCATCGCCCGCATCGACGATCGCCTGCGCGATCCGGACCACGAGGGCGTTACAGGCCTCGTCGTAGGCGCGGGGATCCGCCTGCACGGCTGCCTCCGCGAGGGTGCCTCCGCGATCCCGAACGATCTCGCGCGCGGTGCGCAGCGCATCGGCGAAGGGTTCGAACGGGCGGGGCATCGTGGCGCTCCGGAAGGGCCGGGCCATCCCAGCCCGCGTTGGCGGCTGGAACGAGCGTGCCGGCGAAACTGTTCCCGGCGACGCTGGACGCCAGTGCCGCAGGGGCCCAGATCAGACCTCGGTGAGAAACGAGCACGCGATGGCATCCGAGACGAACGCACGCCCCACCCTCGACGACGACACCCTCGCCTTCGCCGCCCGGGTCTTCCAGTATGCTCGGATGGGCCACGCCGAGGAATTGGCCGATCTGTTCGGCCAGGGGCTGCCGGCGAACCTGCGCAACGACAAGGGCGACAGCCTGCTGATGCTCGCCGCCTATAGCGGCCAGGAGGCGGCGGCCCGGATCATCCTCGAGGCCGGCGGCGACCCGGAGCTAGCCAACGACCGCGGCCAGACGCCGCTCGCCGGCGCGGCCTTCAAGAACGATCTGGCTATCGCGCGGCTGCTGCTTCAGCACGGTGCCGCGGTGGACGGGGTCGGCGACGGCACCCGCACCGCCCTGATGACGGCGGCGATGTTCGACCGGACCGAGATGGTCGATCTCCTCCTCCGGCACGGGGCCGACCCGGAGCGCCGCGACATCTCCGGCCAGAGCGCCGCCGATATGGCGCGGGCGATGGGCGCGCAGGCGACGCCGGCCCAGCTCGACGGGGTGGCGAAGCGCTAGCGGGGCCATACCCGGAATCGAATGTGTTTCCGGCGCGACATGCGTCTTATCGGGAGAAGAAATTGTCGCGTTGGATCGGCGTTGCCCTGCTTGCCAGCTATGCTGGGTCTGCTGCCTTCGCGGCCTCCGCCGCCGAAACCCCATGGCCGGCCTTCGGCCACGATCCGAGCAACCGCAACTTCTCCGATCTGACCCAGATCGACCGCGACAATGTCGCCCGGCTGCGACCCGCCTGGCTCTTCCAGACCGGCGTCACGGGCTACTTCCAGGCCCAGCCCGTGATGGTGGACGGCACCCTTTACGTCTCCACGACGCAGAACAACGTCGCGGCGCTCGATGCCAAGACCGGCAAGCCCGTCTGGACCTACACGCACAAGCCGCGCACGGAGAAGATCTTCGGGCCGCCCTCGAACCGCGGGCTCGCCGTGTCCGGTGGCCTCGTCTTCGAGGCGACCATGGACGGACGCCTGATCGCGCTGGACGCCAAGACCGGCCGGATGGTCTGGGACAAGGAGGCGGTGCGCCCGGAGGAGGGCGAGACCGAGACCGCCTCGGGCCTCGCGGCGACGCTCGGCGGCAAGCCGGTGCAGGGGTCGAGCCGCCTCGGCTTCAAGATGCCGCCACTGGTCGCCGACGGCCTCGTGATCGTCGGCGTGACCGGCGCCGGCTACGGACTCCATATCGAGGACGAGACGGGCGGCCTCGACGGCGGCTCGGTGGTCGGCATCGAGGGCGGCTACGGCCGGCGCGGCTGGCTCGCCGCCTACGATGCCAGGACCGGTGACGAGCGGTGGCGCTGGTACGTCACCCCCTCGGAAGGCTGGGAGGGCGGCTTCGTCGAAGCGATCGCCGACGGCACGCCGCTGCATCGCGACATCGCCGCGGAGAAGGCGGCGGCGCCGGCCAACCGCGACGCCTGGCGCGTGGGCGGTGGCTCGCTCTGGATGACGCCAGCCTTCGATCCCGATCTCGGGCTGATCTTCCTCGGGACCGGCAACCCGGCGCCGCAGAATTTCGGCCTCTCCCGGCCCGGAGACAACCTCTACACGATGTGCCTCGTCGCCCTCGACGTGAAGACCGGCAAGCTCCGCTGGTACTACCAGCAGGTGCCGCACGACGAGTGGGGCTACGACGTCGCCGCGCCGCCCTTCCTGCTCGACGGGCCGAACGGCAGCAAGGCGGTCGCCTCCGCGAGCAAGACCGGCTGGATCTACGTCCACGACCGCGCGACGGGGAAACTGATCGCGCGCTCCGCCCCGCTGGTCGACCAGAAGAACCTGTTCGCGTCTCCGACCCCGCAGGGGACCGTGGTGGCGCCCGGGCCCCTCGGCGCCGTCTCCTGGCCGCCCACCGCCTATGACGGGCGGCTGGCCTACGTGCAGGTGCGCCACGGTGCGACAACCTACACGGTCAAGACCGTGCCGGCGGCCCCGGGGCGCCCGGAGATCCGCTACACCGAGACCAGCGAGGCCAAGGGCGAGCCGTCCTTCAGCACGCTCACGGCCGTCGATCTCGCCGATGGCGGCAAGATCGCGTGGTCGGTGCGGTCCGCGAGCCGCCTGTCGGCGGGCACCCTCGCCACCGCCGGCGGCCTCGTCTTTTCCGGCGAGGAGGACGGCCACCTCGACGCCCACGACACGCGCGACGGCCGGGTGCTCTGGCGCTTCCAGTGCGGCGCCGGCATCAGCGGGCCGGCGATGACCTACGCGCTGGACGGCAAGCAGTACCTGGCAGTGGCGGCCGGGGGCGCGTCGTTCACGAAGGCCGCCGGCTTCGGTACCGGCGACGCGCTGCTGGTCTTCGCGCTGCCCGACTGAGGCCCGCGGCCTGCGCTCAGTTGGCCGCGATGGCGTAGCGTGTCCGCAGGCGCAGGCCGAACACCGCCATCATGAACATGCAGCAGGTGGCGTTGTTGCCATTGTACAGGACCGTCTCGAAGGAGGCCGAGACGAGGCCGAGGAACCACAGGCGCAGGAACAGCAGCGTCTCGGCGTCGAGCCGGGTGCCGCCCGCCGCGCGCTGTAGGTCGCGGACCGGCGCCAGCACGAAGGCCACGACGGTGAGGGCGAGGAACGGGAAGCCGCCGATCAGCGCCGTGTCGAGATAGGCGTTGTGCGAGTGGTTGGCGCTGTTCACCCAGGTCAGCTCCTCGGAGCCGCCGTACATGGTGCGCTCGGTCATCCAGAACGCGCCGATCCCCCATCCGCGCCAGGGGCGGATGAAGATGTTGTCGATGGCGAATTGCCAGATCTCGCTGCGCCCCGTGAAGGTCGCGTCGGTGAGGAGCGCCCCGACGGCGTCCCGGATCGGCGCCACCAGGACGGAACCGATCGAGATCAGCGAGAACCCGATCACCGGGCCGAGAAGCAGAAGCGACCGGGCGAAGCCGCCGGTGAAGACCTGACAGAGGCCCGTGACGGCGAGGATCACCGGCAGGAGGGCGATCGCGGTCTTCGAGCCGCTCGCCACCAGGAAGCCGGCGGCCAGGAGCACGATGGTCCAGCCGAGCACGCGGCTGGCCGCGGTGGCGACGTACAGGCCGACGATCACCAGGATGACCATGGCGGCACCGGCCTCGTTCTTCTGCGGAAAGATCCCGCGCCAGAGGCCGGGATGGCTCGGATCGGAATTGACGTCGAAGGCCGAGTGGATCGCGAGGTTCGGCACCAGGGCCACCGCGAGATAGGATGCGATCAGGATCACCAGGGCCGCGCCCGCGAGGGTCAGGGCGAGCTGCCGGGGCGAGCGCGCGACGATCAGAACGCCGGCCGACAGCCCGGCGGCGATCGCCAGCAGGGTCAGCCGCCGCAGCGACAGGCTCGGCTCGATCGACAGCAGCGCGGTGAGCGCGAGCCAGAGGCCGCACGCCATCAGCGGCCAAGTCGCGAGGGAACGCAGGTGGCGGATCCCGATCCGGTGGATGGCCCAGGCCATCACGCCACCCGTCACGAGGAAGAGCAGCTGCGTCAGCGCGCTGCCGTCCTCGGCCGCCGCGAGGGACGACCGGTCCGCCAGATCCACGAGCCACAGGTGGTTCCAGAGCAGGACGAAGACGGCGCCGTTGAGGAGTACCCGCACGACGTCCGGCACGTCGCGGCCGGCGATGCCGCGCTGCCGCCCGTCGGCCGGAACCCCGATCGCCGCGTCCGCAGAAGCCATGTCGTCCCACCGCGAGGGCCGCGCCGTGCGGCCTGCCTCATACTAGCGGCAGGCAGCCCTGAGGCGATGGCAAACCGACGTGTGCCCCGATCAATCGCGCGATAACCTTGATGCGCCGCTCAGCGCCGCATCGTGTACTGCGAGCGGCCGGCCGATTGCCGCATCAGGAAGGCGGCCATCTCGGCGAGTTCCGGCGCCTTCGACCGGAAGGTGACCGACAGGGCAAGCAGCGTGTCCTTGTGGTCGAGCCCCGCGTAGATCCGCTCCTGCACGGGCACGTGCTCGGCCCGCAGCCTGGCGGCGAGGCTGACCGTGTGGCGCGGCTTCACCACCGTGTCGGCCTCGCCGGTCGCCAGGAAGGCCGGCGGCGACAGCGGGCCGACGAAGCTCCCCGGCTGCGTGGCGGGCAGATCGGGCGCCTGCCCGAAAACCTTGGTGGTGGTGTCCTGGTCGAGCGGCAGGAAATCGTAGGGGCCGGACAGGCCCGCCACGGCTTTGATCACCTTGGGATCGACTCCGGCGGCCGTGAGGTAACGGGGATCCAGGCCGAGCATCACGGCGTTATAGGCGCCGGCCGAGTGGCCGGCGAGCACGATCCGGCGCGGATCGCCACCATAGCCGGCGATGTTCTCCCGCACCCAGGCCACGGCCGCGGCCCCGTCCTCCAGAAAGCCCGGGAACGGCGCCTCCGGGAAGAGCCGGTAATCCGGGAGCACCGTGACGAAGCCTTGCGCGGCCAGGGCGTGCCCCACGAAGGCGTAGTCGTCCTTGGAGCCGCTCTGCCAGGAGCCGCCGTAGAAGAAGACGAGCACCGGCGCGTTCTCGGCCGCCGCGACGGGCACGTAGACGTCGAGGCGCCGCCGCGGCCCCTCGCCGAAGGGCTGGTCCTTCGCTGCGAGGCGCCCCCCCGGATCGCGCGGGCCGATCGCGTCGAACAGGGCGAGCGGCGAGGCGGCGGTGAACCCGAAGGCGGCGAGTCCGAGGCAGAGTAGGCTGGCGAGCGCGGTGAGGAGCCGTGTCATATCCCATCCGGTTGTCCCGACGGGCCCATACGGCACCGCTCTCAGGGCGGATTGATGACGCTCCTGGGGCGGATCGCGGAAAATCAGGTGCGCAGCACGATGCAGGCGCCGCCGACCTTGCGGATGCGGCCGCACAGGTCGTCGGCGGCCTGCCGACTCTGCGCTGGGATGCGGATCCGGTAGAAGGCCCGGGTCCCGCGGTTGCGCAGGCGCGTCCCGATGATCATCGGTCGGACCTCGCCGATCACGCCGGCATAGCTGCTGCGGGCACGGTTGAAGCTCTGGAGGGCGAGCGCCTTCGAGAAGTTGCCGGCGAGCTGGATGCCCCACGGCGCGGCCGGGCCCTCGTTGAGGCCGAGGGCGAAGCGGTCGCCGCGGGCCGGGATGCGCAGGCTGGCGGTGACCTGCAGGCAGGTCTGCGGCGCCTCCGGCTTTGCCTCCTTCGCCTCCTTCGCGTCCTTCTCCGGTTTGGCCGGGGCGACACCCTCGGGATACTCGATCGCCTTGCCGGGTCCGGTCCGCCAATCCTCCGCCGGCACGCCCGTGATGGCGGCCACGTAGGCGCGAGTCTCGGCCGGCAGGCCGCCGTCGCCGGACAACCACTTGCTCACCCGCGCCGCGCCGCCGTTGTAGGCCGCGGCGGCGAGACCGAGATTGCCGAACTGCCTCTTCAGGTCGGCCAGAAGGTGGGCGGCGTGCGGAATCGCCTGTTCGGGGTCGAAGGGGTCGAGGAGCCCGCGCTCCCGCGCGGTCCCCGGCATGAACTGCGCGACGCCCTGCGCGCCGGCCGGGCTGACGACGCCCACGCGAAAACTGCTCTCGCGCCAGATCAGCCGGGTCAGGAACGGCACCGGCAGGCTGCGGGCCTTCGCGGACTCGTCGATGAGGCGGCAGAGCGCCTGCTCGACGGTCTCGGTCGCGCCCTCGGACGGAACGGCCGCGGCGGGGCGCGCCGTGAACAGGATGAGAAGCGCGAGCAGCGCGCCGAGGCGCAGGGGGGAGATAGCCACCCCGGCGCTTGTAGCGACCTTCGGTTGCGGATCAATCCGCGCGAAAAGCCGTCGGGCCACTCGATCTCGGGGTTTATCACGGAGCCGGCGCATCGTCCCAGGCCGGCGCATCGGTTCCGAGCCGGCGCGCGGCCCGCGTCCAGTGCATCGGCGCGTGCGCCACCGAGACCGGCGGCCGCAGGCGCCGGGCAGCCCCCCAGAAGGTCGTTTCCACCTCGGGCGCTAGATCGGCCTTCGTCTCGGGAGCGAGCGGTCCGGCGGCCTCGGCCGGGACGGCCCCCGCGAGAAAGGCCGCCGTGCGGGCAAGGGACAGCCGGGCCCGGCCGCCAACGCCGTCCGAGAGCCGGCGCGCGAGCAGCCGCAGCACCGCCGCGGCCATCATGTAGCCGGTGGCCTGGTCGAGCGCCTGCACCGGGAGCGGCACCGGCCGGTCGGCCTGCGTCCAGTCCTGCCCCGCCGCGGCGATCCCGCAGCTCATCTGGACGAGGCTGTCGAAGCCGCGCCGCCCCGCCCAGGGACCGAACCAGCCGTAGGCGTCGAGACAGACCTCGACGAGGCCGGGGGACTGCCTCTCCCGCGTCGCCTCTCCGTAGCCGAGCCCGTCAAGGGCACCGGGACGATAGCCGTGGACCAGCACGTCCGCGCCGGCGAGCAGCCCCTCGAAGACCGCCCGGTCCGCCGCCCGGCGCAGATCGAGCCGGGCGCAGGTCTTGCCCAACGTCATCTCCGGCTCGAGCGGGGCCTCGTCCCAATCGGGCGGATCGATCCGCAGCACGTCCGCGCCGAACCCCGCGAGGAAGCGGGTCGCCACCGGCCCGGCGAGGACCCGCGTCATGTCGAGCACCCGCAGGTTCGCGAGGGGTCGTCCGGCCCGGGGGCTCCAGCGCGAAGGCGACCGGCCGGCAACGGGCTGGAGTGCCACCAGCGGCTCTGTGGCCACGGCATGCCCCGCCGGATGCGCCATCCATTCGGCGAGTCCGCGCATCTCGGCCGCGCAGCCGCCCTCCGTGAGGATCGCCGCCTCCAGCTCGGCCTTGTCCCAGCCCGCCACCGCCCGCGCCATCCCGGCGCGATCCGTCTGGGTGCCGAGCACCCGCTCGGCCGCCGCCCGGTGGTGCGGGGCGTTGGTGTGGAGCCGGATCCAGCCGTCCCGGGTCGGATAATCCCCCGCCACGGGGTCCCACGGCGGCGGGACGCGCCACCCGTCCGGACAGAGCGAGGCCGCGAACCAGAAGGAGGCGAGCCGTCGGTCGACGCTCACGGAACCCGTCGCCCCCGCGACCTCCGCGAGGGCGAGCCCGGCGGCGGCGATCGAGCCGGCCGCCAGATCGGTGACCGCGAAGGCCGAGGGCAGGGCGCCGGCCCCGTCGAAGCGTAGGGACGCGAGGGCCGCGGGCGGCCCGTCGAGCGCCGCCCAGATCTCCGCGGCAAACGCTTCGCCGTGCGCGCTCATGACGACCTCCTCACCCGACGCTCGGGTGCGCGGGTAACGTACACGACCGCGCTCCTGGCGGCGTGATGAGGTGATCCCACTCGCCCACCTCATTCTGAGGTGCCGCGGAGCGGCCTCGAAGGAGGCTTCCAGCCGGCCGCGCGATTCTTGGAGGCCTCCTTCGAGGCCTGCGCTTTCACTCCGGCACCTCAGGATGAGGGCAAGGGTTGGAAGGCTCAGGCGGGCCTGCGTCATCCGGTGTCGTGTGCTTTGGCGCGCGGATCCGAGGGGTGAGACCGATCGGGTCGCGGCGTGACCGCACGATAGACTAGGGTCCGCGCTCCGGCGCGCTATAAGGGGCCCATGTCCGAAACCCAGCCGCTCCTCTCCGTCGAGGGACTGTCCGTCGCCTTCCGGTCCCGGGAGGGCGAGACGGTGGCGGTCGACGGCGTCGATTTCACCATCCGTCGGGGCGAGACCGTGGCGCTGGTGGGCGAGTCGGGATCGGGCAAGTCGGTGACGGCGCTGGCGATCCTGCGGCTCCTCGACGGCGCGGCCCGCCCGGGCGGGCGGATCCTGTTCAAGGGCCGCGACCTCGCGGGCCTGCCCGAGCGGGCGATGCGCGATGTGCGCGGCGCCGACATCACCATGGTGTTCCAGGAACCCATGACGTCGCTCAACCCGCTCCACACGATCGAGCGGCAGATCGGCGAGGTGCTGGGCCTCCATCGTGGGCTCACCGGCAAGGCGGCCCGGCGGCGGATCCTTGAACTCTTGGACCTCGTCGGTCTGCGCGACGCGGAGCGCCGCATGGGCGCCTACCCGCACGAGCTCTCCGGCGGCCAGCGCCAACGGGTGATGATCGCCATGGCGCTCGCCTGCGAGCCCGATCTCCTCGTCGCCGACGAGCCGACCACGGCGCTCGACGTCACCGTGCAGGCGCAGATCCTGGCGCTGCTCGCCGACCTGCAGAAGCGCCTCGGGATGGCGATGCTGTTCATCACCCACGATCTCGGCATCGTTGAGCGGATCGCCGACCGGGTCTGCGTGATGCTGAAGGGCAAGATCGTGGAGGCAGGCGAGACCCGGGCGGTCTTCGCGAACCCGCAGCACGACTACACCCGTCGCCTGATCGCCTCGGAGCCGAAGGGCCGCGCCAACCCGGTCCCGGCCGATGCCCCGCCGCTCGTCGAGGCCGGTCCGCTCAAGGTCTGGTTCCCGCTGAAGGCGGGTTTGCTCCGACGCGTCGCCGGCCACGTCAAGGCGGTGGACGGCGTCTCCCTCCGGGTCCGCGCCGGCGAGACCGTGGGCGTCGTCGGCGAGTCCGGGTCCGGCAAGACGACGCTCGGCCTCGCCCTGCTGCGGCTGACCGGCTCGGAAGGTCCGATCGTGTTTCTGGGCAAGGCCATCGACGGCTACGGCGTGGCGCAGATGCGCCCCCTGCGCCGGGACATGCAGGTGGTCTTCCAGGATCCCTACGGCTCGCTCTCGCCGCGCATGTCGGTGGCCGACATCGTCGCCGAGGGTCTCGTGGTCCAGGGTGCCGTCCGCTCCCGGGCCGAGCGCCGCGCCGTGGTCTCGAAGGCGCTCACCGATGTCGGGCTCGATCCGGCCGCCATGGACCGCTACCCGCACGAGTTCTCCGGCGGTCAGCGTCAGCGGATCGCTATCGCGCGGGCCATGGTGCTCAACCCCCGCTTCGTCGTGCTCGACGAGCCGACCTCGGCGCTCGACCGCTCGGTCCAGGCGCAGATCGTGACGCTGCTGCGCGACCTGCAGCGCGAGCGCGGCCTCGCCTACCTGTTCATCAGCCACGACCTGAAGGTGGTTCGGGCGCTCGCCAACTATGTCGTGGTCATGCAGAACGGCCGCGTGGTCGAGGAGGGCGCCGCGGAGTCGATCTTCGCGAACCCGCAGACCGCCTATACCCGCGCCCTGTTCAAGGCCGCCTTCGCCCTCGACAGCGACGCCCCGGCCGAGCTGGAGCCGGCCTGACCGTGGCGCGCGCGCTCATCATCGTCCTCGATTCCGTCGGCATCGGCGGGGCGCCGGATGCCGAGGCCTACGGCGATGCCGGCTCCGACACGCTCGGGCACATCGCCGAGGCCTGCGCGGCCGGGCGCGGCGACCGCGCGGGGCTCCGCGCCGGACCGCTGCGGCTGCCCCACCTCGCAGCGCTGGGGCTCGGGCTCGCCGCGGCCGGAGCGTCCGGCCGGATTCCGCCGGATCTCGCCCCTGAGGGCCCCCCGGGAGGCGCCTACGGCCACGCCGTCGAGACGGCCGCCGGCAAGGATACGCCCTCCGGCCACTGGGAGATCGCCGGCCTGCCCCTGCCCGAGCCCTGGGGCCACTTCCCCGACACGACGCCGGCCTTCCCGACCGACCTCGTGCAGACCCTGATTGCCGAGGGCGGTCTGCCGGGAATCCTCGGAGACCGGCATGCACCGGGCGTCGCCATCATCGACGAACTCGGGGCCGAGCACCTCCGGACGGGGCGGCCGATCTGCTACACCTCGGCCGACAGCGTGTTCCAGATCGCCGCCCACGAGGACGTCTTCGGGCTGGAGCAGCTCTACGACCTGTGCCGCGTGGCGCGGCGCCTGTGCGATCCCTACCGGGTCTGCCGCGTGATCGCGCGGCCGTTCGTGGGCTCGCCGGAGACAGGCTTCCGCCGGACTGGCAACCGCAAGGATTTCGCCGTGGAGCCGCCGGGCCGCACGCTCCTCGATCGGGCGGAGGCGGCCGGCCGCGCGGTGGTGAGCGTGGGCAAGATCGGCGACATCTTCGCCCACCGCGCCACCGGCCGCGAGATCAAGCCCGGTCCGAATGCCGCCTGCCTCAAGGCCGGCCTCGAGGCCCTGCAGGACCTGCCGGACGGCGGCCTGATCTTCGTCAACCTGGTGGATTTCGACACGGAGCACGGCCACCGCCGCGACGTGCCCGGCTACGCGGCCGAGTTGGAGGCGTTCGACGCGCGCGTCCCTGAAATCCTGGCGGCGCTTCGCCCGGGCGATCTCGCGGTGATCACCGCCGACCACGGCAACGACCCGACCTGGACCGGGACCGACCACACCCGCGAGCAGGTCCCGGTCCTGGCCTTCGGGCCGGGCATCGCCGGCCGCGCCATCGGCCGGCGCGACAGCTTCGCCGATATCGGCGCCACGGTGGCGGGCCATCTGGGCCTGCCGTGGGACGGCGCCGGACGGCCGTTCCTGAAGGAGGGACAGCATGCGGGATGACGAAGACCGGCCGCGCAGGCCCGTGACCCACGAGGTCGGGCAATCCCTCGACACGCTCTCGCTCTCCGACCTCGACGAGCGCATCGCACTCCTGCGGGCCGAAATCGCCCGGATCGAGGCAGCCCGATCCGCCAAGCAGGCGGCGCAGGGCGCCGCCGACGCCTTTTTCAAGCGGGGCTGACGCTTGGACCGGTCGGATACTCTCGCGGCCCTGCGGCGCGGCGATCTCGGCGGCGCGCGGGAGCTGCGCCTGCCGGACGGGCTTACCGAGGTCCCGCGCGAGGTCTTCGCCCTGGCCGACACGCTGGAGGTGCTGGATCTCGGCCGTGGCAGCCTGACCGACCTTCCTGCGGATCTCGGGCGGCTGCGCCGCCTCCGGGTTCTGTTCGGCTCCGGCAACCCGTTTGCGCGCCTGCCGCCAGTGCTGGGCGATTGTCCGACGCTGAGCCAGCTCGGCTTCCGTGGCTGCGGCATCAGCGCGGTTCCGGCCGAGGCCCTGCCGCGCGACCTGCGCTGGCTCACGCTCACCGACAACCGGATCGAGCATCTGCCCGGAACTCTCAGCGAGCGCCCACGCCTTCAGAAGCTGATGCTGGCCGGCAACCGCATCGGCGCGCTGCCGGAGACGCTCGCGGGCGCATCGAACCTGGAGCTGATCCGGCTCGCCTGCAACCGCATCGAGACGTTGCCATCCTGGCTGACCCGCCTGCCACGGCTCGCCTGGATCGCCTACGCGGGTAATCCCGCCGAGCCGGCGACGGAGCCCGCCCCGGCGCCCCGGGTGCCGTGGGCGGATCTGGAGGTCGGTGACCTTCTCGGGGAGGGCGCCTCGGGACGGGTACACCGCGCCGGGTGGCGCGGGGAGGTGGTCGCGCTCAAGCTGTTCAAGGGCGCCATGACCAGCGACGGCCTGCCCGAGCGCGAGATGGAGGCCTGCCTCGCCGCCGGCACGCATCCGGCGCTGACCGGAGCGCTGGGCCGCCTCGACGGCCATCCCGACGGCGCGCAGGGGCTGCTGCTCCGGCTTCTCCCAACCCACTGGCGGGTGCTCGCCGGACCGCCGAGCCTCGCGAGTTGCAGCCGCGACATCTACGATGCGGATCTGCGCGTCGGCCCGGAGGCGGCCCTGCGGATCACCCGCGCGGTGGCGGGCGCCGTGGCCCACCTGCACGGACGCGGCCTGCTTCACGGCGACGTCTACGCCCACAACACCCTGTGGGATGCCGGCACCGGCGCGGCTGTGCTCAGCGATTTCGGCGCCGCCTCGGCGCTGCCGGGCGGAGACGCGGGCGCCCGCTTGGCGCGGATCGAGGTGCGGGCGGTCGGCATCCTGATCGGCGAGGTGCTCGACCGCTGCGAGGCGCCCCCGCCCGGGCTGCAGGCTCTGGTGGAGGCCTGCACGCAGCCGGATCCGGACCGGCGGCCGAGCCTCGTGGAGGTGGTCGCCGCGTTGGGTCAGAGGTCGGCCTGAGCCGTCCCGGCAGCGCCCTAATCGGGAATGTCGGCCTGTCGACGCGCCACGACGGCGAAGAGGTCGCCGAGCGCGGCGAGGCTCGCGGCCTGAAGCTGGGGCGCGGGAACCACGCTGCCGTCCGGCGCGGGCAGGTCGCGGGTCGCCGTTGCGGCGGCCACGACGGTCGGACGAAAGCCGAGGTTGAAGGCGCTGCGGGCCGTGGAGTTGACGCACATATGCGTCATGAAGCCCGCCAGGATGAGGTCCTTCACGCCCGCCTCCTCCAAGCGCGCCTGGAGATCGGTGCCGACGAACGAACTCGGATAGGCCTTGGTGATCACGGGCTCCTCGCCCTGCGGTGCCACCTCTGGACTGATCTGGCCGATCGGCGCCGTCACGTCGTAGGGCGTGCCCGGACCGGCATCGTGGCGGACGTGGAAGACCGGGATGCCGGCCGCGCGCGCGCGCGCCAGCAGCGCCTCCGCCTCGCGCAACGCCGGCTCGACGCCGTCGAGCCGCATCACACCCTCGCGGTAGGTCTGCTGGAGGTCGATCATCACGAGGGCCGAGCCCTTGAGCGCGGCCGGCTCCCGGCTGAGGCCTGACAGGCCGCGCAGGGTTGCTGGTTCGGACATCCCGTTTCTCCCAGAGCATCACCCGCTGACCGGGGCGATTGTCGTTGGCGAGGGACCCTACACCGCGGCGCCGGGGCGGCACCATCGGCCATTGGTCCCCAGGATGTCGCCGGACGCGCGCCGGCCTATCGCGCCGGCGGCCCCGGATCGATCGCGGGAAGTTCGTTCGCCGGCAGCCCTGGACCGGCCTGGGCCTGCACGCCGCCGCCCCGGGCGCGGTTGGCCAGCGCCACGGTCAGGCGCTCGGCCGTATCGGGCTGCATCACCGCCAGCACCTCGGCCATCTTGCGCGGGTTCATGGCCAGCACGATCGGCACCAGCACGTCGTGGCCGAGGCGGTCGAACACCCGGGCCGCGTCCTTGGGCTTCATCGACTCGTACATCGTGACGATGTTCTTGAGACCCTGCTTCTCGGCTTCCTCCTTCGCCTTGGTGACGGAATCGACCTTGTCCTCCGCCTTCTTCAGGTCGCCGAGACCGGTCTCCAGCTTGCGCTCGGCCTCGCCGAGCATCTTCTCACGCAGGTCCAGCTCGTCGCCCTTCTGGCGCAGGGCGTCGCGCCGGGCGCCGAGCTTCTCCAGCAAGGCGCGCTCAGTGGGCGGGACGGAGGGCGGGGTCGCCGGCTGCGCGGCCGCCGGCTGCGCGGCGGCCGGCGCGGGCGGCTCGACGGCCTTCTCGGCCGCGGCTGGGTCCTCCCTGGCCCCCACCGATCCCGTCGTGGCCGGATCGGGGGGCTCGTAGCCTGTGCGCGCCCGCGCCACCGCCCGGCCGTATTCCGGCAGCGCGCCGGTCTCCGGCAAGCCGGCCTGCAGGAGGGTCAGGAGCTTCAGCACGAGGAGGCCGCCCGCCGCCAGGGCCACGGCATCGACGAGGCGCAGCCGCATCGGCCGCACGGGCTTCAGGCGCGAGCGCCGCAGCGCCGTGTCGGTGCGAACCGGCTTGGGGGCGGGTTCAGGCTTCGGTGGTGGAAGCTTCGGGGCCTTGACCCCGGTCACGCGGCGCGGGCCCGGACACGGGCGAGGGCGCGCTCGCTCATGGCGAGGGCGGCGGCGGCGGCCGCGCCGAGGCGCTCGCCGTTCGGGCTGCTGGATTCTGGCCGGGACGCGGCCGGGACCGGGGCGGGCGCGGGCGGAGCGGGTGGCGGCTCCGGCCGGGCCGGAACGGTCCGCATCTGCGCCACGATGGCGCCGATGCGCGCCACCACGTGCTCGCCGGCCTCGACCTGCTGGGACAGCTCGGCGGCGCGGGCCGTGGCGGTCTCCAGGCGGGTATTGAGGATGCGATCGGAGTCGTCGACCGCCGCGCGCAGGCCCGCGATGGCGCGTTCGGCGGTGCCGGTGGCCACCATCAGATCGCCGATGGTCTGGCGCAAAGCCGTCTCGTCGCCCTTGAGCTGGCTGATCCGTCGCGACAGCCGCAGCGAGGTCACGATCGTCGCCGCGAGCAGGACGGCGACCAGGATGTCGGCGGCGAGGGTGACGAAGAGACTCATGTCGGGACCCTCATCAGGGCTCAGCTGTCCGAGCGGTTGTTCATCGAGGCCTCGTAGGCCTGGATCGTCGTGCGCGAGCGTCGCAGCGGGCGCGTGACCTGCACGGCGATGTGGCCGTCGACCCGGCCGATCCGGCCCTGCGTCAGCGCCCAGTCGCCGCATCGGACGGTGATCAGGTCCGACGGTTTGGCGTCGAACATCAGCGTCTCGCCAACCTTGAGGCTCATGACCTGCTTCAGAGGCAGCATCATCTCGTGCAGCACCGCCTCCATGGTCACGTCGGCCTGCCAGATCTCGGTGGCGAGGTGCCCCTCCCAGACCTGGTCGCGGCCGAGCTTCTCGCCCATGAAGCTCTGGGTGAGCAGCTCCCGGATCGGCTCGATCGTCGCGTAGGGGAACAGGATCTGCAGCATGCCGCCGCGCCCGTCGACGTCGAGGCGCAGGCTGATCAGGATCGCGGCGTTACCGGGCCGGGTGATGGTGGCGAAGCGCGGGTTGGTCTCGATCCGGTCGATGCCGAAGGTCACCGGCGAGAGCGGCTGGAACGACATCTCCAAGTCGCCCAGCACGATCTCCACGAGGCGGCGCACCAGCGTCATCTCGATGGCGGTGAACGGCCGCCCGTCGAGGCGGCTCGACGAGCCGCCGCGCTTGCCGCCGAGCAGCAGGTCAAAGGTCGCGTAGGCGAGGTTCGAGTCGACTGTGACGAGGCCGGAATTCTCCCACTGCTCGGCCCGGAACACGCCGAGCAGGGTCGGCAGCGGGATTGCGTTAAGGTAGTCGCCGAACCGCACCGACGTGATGTTGTCGAGGGTCACCTCGACGTTGTCCTGGAACAGGTTGCGCAGGGAGGTCGACAGCAACCGGATCATCCGGTCGAAGACGATCTCCAGCATCGGCAGGCGTTCGTACTGGACGACGCCCGAATCGACGATGGCCTGCACGCCCCCGGCCCCGGAGGCCGAGAGCTCGCGCATGGAGAAGCCGAGGACGCCGTCGATCTCGTCCTGGTTCAGCACCCGGTCGTTGCCGGCGAGTTCGGGGAGGTTGTCGCTCTCCCCATCCTCGATCATCGTCGCCCATTCGGCGGCGACGTCGCCCGCGTTGCGCGTCGTGCCCTGCTCGGCGAGGGCGGCACCCCATTCCTCGGCGAGCGACGTGTCGCCGCTCTCGGCGCCCTGCTCCAGGAGGGCCGCCGACCAGTCGTCCTCGGGGAGTTCGTCCTCGGGTTCCATCAGGCGCGCTCGATCAGACCCTGGCGGCGGGACGGGTGAGCGGCCGGATCATTGGACGATCACGTCCTTGAACAGCACGGCCTCCACCTTCGCGGGGAAGAGGGCGATGTTGATGCGCCGGAGCAGCTCCTCGCGCAGCCGGAACAGGCCCACCGAACTGGTGAGGTCGCTGGCGCGCAGCTCGCGCATGTAGATCTGCAACGCGTCCTCGACGCGCGGCATCAGAGGCTTCACCTCTTCCTCGACCTTGCTGTCCTTCAATTCGAGGGCGAGCCGCACCTTCGCAAACCGGGACTTGTCCTGGGGCATCTCCGGGCTGAGGTTCAGGAGCATCTCCCGCACCTCTACAAAGACCACCTGCTTCTTGCCGTCCGGTCCGACGCCCTTGCCGTCGCCGCCCCCGTGGCCGCCGCCCGACGCGGCTTCAGCGCTGTCGCCGTGGCCACCGCCATGTCCCATCATCAGGTAGGCGCCCGCGCCGCCGCCCACCACGAGGACCGCGGCGGCCACCATGATCATGAGCTTCTTCTTGCCCTTCGGGGCTGCCTCGGCTCCGGCCTCGCCAGCCTCGGCGGGGGCCTTTTTGGGCTTCTTGGCCATGAAATAATGCTCTCTCGCGGGAAGCCGCGGGCCCGGTACACCCGGATATCGGAGCATCAGGGTTAACGTGCCGTTAAGCGGGCAATTCCTGCCGGGCCAGGTTTGCCGCGGGGCGCGCCAGTCCTTCGCGCATGGTGACCGAAATCCGACCCAAGCCCTTCAATTCAGAGGGCAAATTCGGTGGGAAATCCGTGGCACGACGTATGCTGAATGGATCGTTGCCGCCTCCGCGGCGCACGAGTCCCCGGGTCCACGATGCAGAATGCCCTCTTCGTCGGCGTGTCGAGCCAAGTGGCGCTCCAGCGCGAGCTGGACGTGATCGCCAACAACATGGCGAACGTGTCGACCACCGGCTTCAAGGCCCGCAACAGCCGCTTCCAGGAATACCTGATGCCGGTGGCGAGCGCGGATTCCTTCGCCCGGCCGGACCGGCGCCTCTCCTACGTGATCGATCAGGGCACGACGCTCGATCTCGGGCAGGGCCCGGTCGAGCAGACTGGCAACCCCCTGAACGTCGCGATCAAAGGCTCGGCCTTCATCGCCGTGCAGTCGCCGCAGGGCGAGCGCTACACCCGCAACGGCGCGTTCGAGATCGACCCGCAGGGCGCGCTGGTGACCAGCGACGGCTACAAGGTCGCGGGCGACGGCGGCCCGATCACCATCAACCCGCAGGAGACCGGCCTCTCGATCGGCCCTGACGGCACGGTGTCGACCAATCTCGGCATCCGCGGCAAGATCAAGCTCGTCACCTTCGCCAACCCGCAGCGGCTGACCAACGAGGGGGCGAACCTCTACGCTTCCCCCGACCCGGCGCGGCCGGCCGGCCTCGAGGGCCGTCTGGAACCCGCCGCGCTGGAGCGCTCGAACGTCCGGCCGGTCATCGAGATGACCCGGCTGATGGACGTGAACCGCTCCTACGCCATGGTGTCGAGCATGATCTCCCGCCTCGACGACCTGCGGGGCACGGCGATCCGCCGCCTCGCCGACGTCGCGTAAGGGAGCCTCGAGCGATGCGCGCCCTCTACTCCGCCGCCACCGGCATGGCGGCCCAGGAACTCAACGTCCAGGTCATCTCCAACAACATCGCGAACCTGCGCACCACCGGCTACAAGCGCCAGCAGGTGCACTTCCAGGATCTGCTCTACCAGAACCTGCGCCGGGCCGGCTCATCGACCTCCGAGCAGAACACCCAGCTGCCGGCCGGCCTCGCCCTCGGCTCGGGCGTGAAGACGACCTCGACGGCCCGGGTGATGTCGCAGGGCACGCTCTCGTCGACAGAGAAGGATTACGACGTCGCGATCCGCGGCGAGGGCTTGTTCCGGGTGACGATGCCGGACGGCCGCACCGCCTACACCCGGGACGGTTCCTTCGACCTGTCGGCCTCGGGCCAGCTCGTCACCCGGGACGGCTACCTGCTCGACCCGGCGATCACCGTGCCGCAGACCGCGACCGCGGTGACGATCAGCGCCACCGGCGCCGTGCAGGCGACCCTTCCCGGGCAGACGGCGCCGCAGGCGCTGGGCCAGTTCCAGCTCTCGCGCTTCGTCAACAAGGTCGGCCTCGAATCGATCGGCGACAACCTGTTCATCGAGACTGCGGCTTCCGGGCCGGCGATCAGCGGCCTGCCGGGCGCCGAGGGCTTCGGCAACCTCCAGCAGAGCTACCTGGAGGAGGCGAACGTGAACGCCGTCACGGAGATCTCGTCCCTGATCGCCGCGCAGCGCGCCTACGAGATGAACTCGAAGGTCGTGACCGCCGCCGACCAGATGCTCTCCACCACCACCCAGATGTTCCGCAGCTGACGCGCGCGCCCAGGTCCCCGACGATGTATGCCGGCATGCCCCACGAGCCCGTCGCCCTCTCGCTCGTCAGCACGACGGCGGACGAGAGCGACCTCAGCCCGATCGTCCGCCGCGCCCGCCCGCGGGCGGCGCCTCTCGGCGCGGCCGTACTGCTGCGCGCCGTGCTGGCTTTCCTGACGTTCGCGGCGATCGGCGCCCTGGCCATCCCCGCCATGGCGCGGGCGGACGGCCTGCGGCTGCGCGGCGATATCACTGCCCGGGGCGACGTACTGACGCTCGCCGACCTCGTCGAGGGCGCGCCGGCAGCGATCGCCGCGCGCCCGCTGTTCCGCGCCCCGGCCCTGGGGGCCACCGGCACGATCCAGACCCGCCGCATCGTCGACGCGGCCTCGGCGCTGGGCCTCGCCGGCCTCGAAACCGGCGGCCGGCTGCAGATCGCCGTTCAGCGCGCCGCACGGCGCCTGGGACCGCCGGAGCTCGAGGCCGCGCTCAAGCAGGGCCTGCAGGCGGGCTTCGGCCTCGACCCCCGCGGCGTGGCCGTCCGGTTCGACGGCGACATCCCGGTCCTCCTCGCCCCGGCGGATCTCGAAGGCCAGCCGGCCGCCCTCGACCTGACCTACGATCCGCGGTCCCGCCGGGTGGCGGGGCTCGTCAGCCTGGGCGAGCGGCAGGCCTCGCTGCGGGTCTCCGGCGTGGTCATCGAGCTTCGCGAAGTCGCGGTGCTGACCCGCGGCCTCAACCGCGGGGAAGCCGTCAAGGAGGGCGACGTGATCATGGAACGCCGTCCGCGCGAGGCGGTGGCGGCCGACGCGCAGGCCAGCGGCACCGCGATCCTGGGCGAAGTCGCCCAGCACCCGCTCCCGGCCGGCACGGCGCTCCGAGTCTCCGACACCGCTCCGCCCGAACTCGTCGCCCGGGGCGAGAGCGTGACCATCGTGTACGAGACCGCGAGCGTCAGCCTGTCGATGCGCGGCTTGGCCAATGAGGGCGGCCGGATGGGCGCCGTCGTCAACGTCGTCAACGTCGCCTCCAAGAAGGTGCTCCAGGCCACCGTGGTCGGGCCCGGCCGGGTCTCGGTGAGCCCGAACCCCGCGGCCCAGCAGGCCGCCGCCGCGCCGGTCCAGGCGACCGCCTCCCTGCGCTGAGCATCCGTTCCGTACGCGTCGAAGAGTGATTGCCCGATGGCCAGCCGCCTCGTCCTGAACCCGCTCGCCGCCGCGCTGATCGCGGGCGCGCTCGGTGCGTGCAACACCGCTGACCGGCTCTCGCAGGTCGGCGCGACCCCGGCCCTGTCGGCGATCGAGGATCCCACCAGCCAGCCGGGCTACAAGCCGGTGCGGATGCCGATGCCCGACGTGCAGCCGGTCTCGTACGCGCCGAACTCGCTCTGGCGCACCGGCTCGCGGGCCTTCTTCAAGGACCAGCGGGCCGCGCGGCTCGGCGACATCCTGACCGTCAAGGTCAACGTCACCGATCAGGCGAACATCAGCAACGAGACCAAGCGCTCGCGGGCCAACACCGAGAGCTTCGGCCTGCCGAACGCTCTCGGCCTTGAGAACAACGCCGTCGGCAAGTCCCTCGGTGTCGGCGGCACGGCGCTGCTGTCGGCCACCTCCGCGACCGCCAACGACGGCGCGGGATCGGTCCAGCGCGCGGAATCCGTGACGACCAACGTCGCCGCAGTGGTGACCCAGGTCCTGCCCAACGGCAACCTCGTGGTGGAGGGCAAGCAGGAGATCCGCGTCAATTTCGAGGTGCGCGAGATGATCGTGGCCGGCGTGGTCCGGCCGGAGGACATCGAGTCGGACAACACGATCGACTCGACGAAGATCGCCCAGGCCCGCATCGCCTATGGCGGCCGCGGCCAGATCACCGACGTGCAGCAGCCACGCTACGGCCAGCAGATCGTGGATATCCTGCTGCCGTTCTGAGGCGCCTCAGCTCGGCTCCTCCGGCTCCGCCCCCCGCGTGACGTCGAGGCCGGCGCCCGCACCCTCGGGCGGCCCGACCTTCACCGGCGCGCCGGTGCGGGCGGCCTCGTAGATCGCCTCCATGAGCACCTGATCCTGCAGGCCCTCCTCGCCGGGCGTGCGCGGCCGCAGGTTTTCTTGGATGCAGCGGGAGAAGTGGTCCATCTCCAGGGCGAATTGGTTCTTGGCGCTCAGGACCTTCTCGTCCCGCGCGGCGCTCTTGCCGTCCCTGTGGCCGATATACAGGCGCTGCCCATCGTACGCGAAGGCGTTCTGGAGATCGACGGAGGCATTGCTGGTGTGGAGCGTCAGCGAGCGCGCCTCGTAGACGCCGTAGCTCGTCAGACACTGCGCGATCACGCCGGACGGAAACCGCATCGTGAAGCTCACCGTCTCCTCGACCTCGCGGTATTTCGGATCGTCCGGCGAGTGGATCTGCGCCTGGATCAGGTCCGGCTCCTCCCCCAGCACGGCCCGGCTCGTGTTGAGGCAGTAGAGCCCGATATCCGGAAGCGAGCCGCCGCCCGCCAGGGGCCTCCGGAGCCGCCACTGCTCCGGCAGCCCGGTTGTCTGGCCGTTGAAGGCCTGGATCATCCGCGGCCGGCCGAACTCGCCGGTGCGGGCGATCTTGATCACGGCGCGGTTGTGCGGCTCGTACTGGCAGCGATAGGCGATCATCAGCTTGACGTTCGCCTTCGCGCAGGTCGCGATCATGTCGCGACACTCCTGCGAAGAGACCGCCATCGGCTTCTCGCAGAGCACCTGCTTGCCCGCGCCAGCCGCCGCCACGACGTTGTCCCGGTGCACGCCGTTCGGCGTGACCACGTAGACGGCCTGGACGTCCGGATCGGCCTTCAGGCGGTCCCACTCGTCGTAGCCGTAGACCGCGCTCTCAGGCAGCCCGTACTGACGCGCCACCAGCTTGGCCTTGTCGGGAGAGCCCGACATCACCGCGGCGAGCCGTGACCGCTTGGTCGCACCGAAGGCCGGCAGGATCTCGTCGAGGCTCAGGCGCCCGAGACCGACGACGCAGTAGCCGACGCGCTGGCTCGGCGGCTGCGGCGCGGGCGTCGGCGCCGGGGGGCGGTCGCCCTGGCCGCGCCAGTTCGGGAACATGACCCGGCCGCCCTGGACCGCGCCGGTATCGGCCGGGACCGACGGCGCCGGCGCCGCCGCCTGTGCGCCCCCTCCCACAGCGGCGCCCGCGAGGGCACCGCCAGCCGCGAGGAGGTTGCGTCGAGAGAGCCGCGTGTCGTCCGCCATGGGCCTCGCCGTGTTGCCGGATCGGGGGAAGCGGCGCCGAGACGCCGCGGCTGCGGGCCGGAAAGTGCTTGGGGAGTCTCCCGAGAATCACCGACGACCGCGCCACGGTGAACGCCGCTGGCCGCGCTACCGTTTCCAGCCCTCGGCGCGGCGCGCGGACGCGCCGCTGTCCTCGCCGAGCGCGGCGACACCGCCGCGGTGCCATCAGGCGGGTGGCGGCGGGTCCGGCGCCTCGACCTCGCCGCGGCGCTGGAGTTGCAGGGCGACGAACCAGCATAGGGAAGCCCAGGCCGCGCCGATGCACCAGCCGGCCAGCACGTCGCTCGGCCAGTGCACGCCGAGATAGATCCGGCTGATGCCCACGAGCAGCGTCACCGTCACGCCGAGGACGAGGACCAGCGCCTTCGCGCGCAGATTGCGCTCCACTCGGGCGATCAGGGTCGCCAGCGTCAGATAGGCGATGGCCGCCATGGTGGCGTGGCCGCTGGGGAAGCTCGCCGTGAACACCTCCATGCCGTGCGGGACGAGGTCCGGACGCGGTCGCTGATAGAAGACCTTCAGGACTGTCGAGACCAGCTCGCCGCTGCCCACCGCGGCCAGCACGTAGAAGCCGATCCGCCGCCGCCCGGAGACCGCCAGGTAGGCGGCCACCGCACAGGTCATGAACAGCACCGTGAACACGCTGCCGAGCCCGGTGATGTCGCGCATCGTCTCCTCGAGCCAGGGCGGCCCGATCGGGTCGGCGAGATCGGCCGGGTTGCGGAGGGCCAGCAGGATCTTGCGGTCGAGTGCGGCCGTGGATCCTTCGCCGACCTCGTGGGCGAGGTAGAAGAATCCGTAGCCGAGGATGCTGAGGCCGAGCAGGGCCACGAGGGGGCCGACCTCGTTGAGGCGGAGCCGAAGCCAGACCGCCATCGCGGGCTCGGTCAACCGGTTGTGCCGCAAGCTGCTAGGCGCCCTCATGACGCCAGTTCCGATCGGGACGCTACTCGCATCAGGCATTCTCCCCGAACGGCAGGCGCGCCAAGGGTTCCCAAGGCCCCCCGAGGTAACGCCACAGCAAGGTCGCCGGTGCCGTGAATCGGAAGGGCACGAAACCCGCCGACAGGTCGGCGTGGAGAGCCCGGGCCGTCTCCGCCGCGACCTTGTTCTGCACCGTCACGTGCGGGCGCCAGCCCTGGCGGTCCTGCGCCGTGAGGTGGGGTTCGAAGCCCTTGGCGAGCCGGGCCCGGAAGCCGGCGAGTCCCTCGGATTCGAGCACGTAGGCGACGCCGCGCCCGGTGAAGCGCAGACCCGTCACGGCGACCTCAGGGGGTGGGACGGTGCGGGCGAGCGCGGTGATCGCCTCAATCACGCCCCGCTCCCGGTCGCCCGGCAGGTGGTGGAACAGCGTCGCGTGGGCCGGGATGCGGTTCAGGGCTTCGGGAAAGTAGCGTCGGCGCTCGCCGTCGAACCGCGCGAAGGTCGGCGCGTCGAAGGCGAGCGTCAGGATCAGGGGGGCGGCGTCCATCATGGCCGGCGACATGGCGCCCGGACCCGCTCAGGTCCAGTACAGCACCCGTGCCGCCGGCAGGTCGCGGGCAAGGCAGGCCGTCAGATGCGCGCGCATCGCCTGCATCAACGGCTTCGGGAAGACATGCTTCACCGAGCCGAACTTGGTGCGCTTCTCCACACGCTCCGCCTCGTCGAGGGGCAGGTCCGAGCCCGGATACCAGCCGCGCAGCACGGCCTTGGAGACGGGGGTGAACCGATGGGTGATCAGTTCGGCGGTCAGGTCGAGGCCGGGCACGTCCGCCACCGCCGCCGCAGCCTCGCGGACCAGATCCGCATAGGCCTCCTCCCAACCGGCCACGGGCAGGATCGGCGCGATGGTCAGGCCGACGGGGTAGCCGGCCCGCGCCGCCTGTCCCATCGCGGAGAGCCGCGCGTCGAGTGAATCGGTGCCGCCCTCGTAACGGGCCGCAGTCCGGGCGTTGACCGAGAAGCGGATGCGGGTGCGCCGGTTGTGTGGCAGGTCGAGGAGCGGGCCTATCGCGGCGAACTTGGTGGTGAAGCGCAGTTGCACCGGCGCGTCCCAGGCCCCGAAGTGGCGGATCGCCGCCGAGAGCGAGCCGGTGAGGTGCTCGATCCCGAGGGGATCGGTGTAGCAGGACGCCTCGAAGGTGGTCCCCTCGTGGGCCCGCTCCGCGGAGTTCGAGGTGACGGCGCCTTGGCCCGCATAAGCGGCGAGGTTACCCAGGATGGCCTGGAAATTGGCGTAGGCGCGGGTCACGGGCGGCCCCTGGAGCGAGCCCGCGAGGTAGCAGTACTGGCAATGGGCCGGACAGCCCTCGGCGAGGTCGAAGCGCCAATCGGCCGAGGGCGGGATCGGCTGGAGCCGCAGCTTTGTTGGCGGCGCCACCGTGATGGCGAGGGTCGCCTTGGCGGCCACGTAGGCGCGGCGCGGATCCGGCTCGCGCGGGCTCGGGATCCGGTTGGACGCGAGCCGCTCCACCGGCAGGCCCTGCGCCTCGGCGCGGGCCACCATGGCGCGTCCGTGCGCATGCTCCAGGGCGGCGGGCGTGACCAGGATCCGGCGCGGCTGCCACAGACGGGTGGGGCGGAGACGGCGCGTTGTCTCCGGGACTTCGAGGACTTCGAGCGCCAGGGCGGACGAGGAAGGCATGTCTGTCGAACGCGCCTTCGCCGCACCGGGTCCGGTCTAGGCGCCCGATCCTGGTGCGGCTAAAGCACCGTCATGTCTTCAGGCAGGGAGAGCGTGCATGTCGGCCGCGACGGCTGGTTGTTTCTCACCGGAGGGACCAACCGCGTCATGGACCGCTACCGGGGCGGGCTGCGCCACTGGCTGCTGCTCCGCGCCTGGACGCGGCTGATCAAGGCCCGCGCGATCCGAGCGGAGAGCCTGGGTATCCGATGCCTGCACGTCATCGTCCCGGAGAAGCTCTCGGTCTACGACGACAAGACCGACGGCCTTCGCTACGCCCCGGCGAAAGCCTCGACCCGACGTCTCGCCCGAGGTCTCGCCCGGAATCCGGCCTACCTCGATCTCCTGGCGCCGCTTCGGGCGGCCCGGAATGGGCCGGTGCCGCTGTACCTGCGCACCGATACGCACTGGACGGTGCGCGGGTGCCTGCTGGCCTATCGTGAGATCATGCGGGCCCTCGGCGCGATCCCGCCGGCCGACATTGGTGCGCGGCCCGAGATCGTCTCCGACGAGGTCATGGACATCGGCGAGAAGCTCCGTGACCGCCCGCGCGAGCGGATCGAGCGCTTCATGCTGCAGCGCGACGCCGAGCGGGTCGAGGTCGGCGCTCTGCTGGCCGCCTACGAGGCCGAGGGGCGTGACCGGGAGGTCCACGTCGGCGCGCATGTCGTCTACCGGAACCGGTCGGCGGGCGCCGACCCGCGGCGCCTCGTCCTGTTCGGCGATTCCTGCGCGCATTTCGACCCGTTCCTGCTGACGGGGATGCTCGCCGAGAGCTTCAGCGAGGTCCACTTCGTCTGGTCGTCGAGCCTGGATTGGGACTACATCGCGCGGGTTCGGCCCGACATCCTGCTGTTCGAGCTGGCCGAGCGCTTCCTGGCCCGGGTGCCGCGGGACGACTTCGACGTGGCGGTCGCCGGCCAGCGCGGGACGGGCGGGCGCCTCGCGCGGATCCAGACCGGCAGGCTTGGGGATTCGCCCGCCGCGGCTCAGTAGAGCGCCGGCTCCACGCGGGCGAAATCGCCGAGGCTCGCGGCCTGATACTTGGCGAAGGACTCCGGCGCGTAGGCGATCCCGATCATCAGCACGAGCAGGGTCACGAGGCAGGCAAGCGTCGCCGTGACCACGTCCGCGTGGCGTCGCAGAGCGTGGATCATCACGCACCCGAACGTGAACAGGGCCGCCTCGGCGACGGGCACCAGCGCGAACGACATCACTTCACCTCCATCGGCTCTTGCCAGGCACCGGACGCGATGACGACGCTCATCCACGGGCCCGTGCGCTCACCATGGACAATCTTGCTGCACCGCAACAGAAGGGGTCACGCAGCCCTGCCTTGCGCGGAACTCGCACGGCGCCGGGAACCGCGTGGCGGATCGCGCGCGGTAGCCCTTTTCCGGCCGGTCGCGACGCCCATCTCGTCTCGACCATCCTCCTGCATCGGGACATGACCCATGGGCCTCCTGGTAGACGGCGTCTGGCGCGACCAGTGGTACGACACGGCCTCGACGGGCGGTCGCTTCGAGCGCAAGGCGTCGTCGTTCCGCAACTGGGTGACGGCCGACGGATCTCCTGGCCCGAGCGGGGAGGGCGGGTTCCGCGGGGAGGCCGGCCGCTATCACCTCTACGTGTCGCTGGCGTGCCCCTGGGCGCATAGGACCCTGATCGGTCGCGCGCTGAAGGGGCTGGAGGATGCGATCTCCGTCTCGGTTGTTGATCCACTTATGGGTTCGGAGGGCTGGGTCTTCGGTGACACGCCCGGCGCGACGCCTGACCCGATCCACAACGCCCGGCGCCTCTACGAGGTCTATCTCGCGGCCGACCCGACATACAGCGGCCGCGTCACCGTCCCGGTCCTCTGGGACCGGGAGCGCGACACGATCGTGTCCAACGAATCCGCCGAGATCCTGCGGATGCTCGACGGCGCCTTCACCGGCACGGGCGCCGACCTGTATCCCGATGACCTGCGAGCCGACATCGACGCCGTGAATGCGCGCGTCTACGACCGCGTGAACAACGGCGTCTACAAGGCCGGCTTCGCCACCGCGCAGGACGCCTATGCCAACGCTGTCCAGGCCCTGTTCGACGAGCTCGATGCCCTGGAGCAGCGCCTCGACCGTGGCCGCTACCTTCTCGGCGCGCGGCTGACGGAGGCCGACATCCGTCTCTTCACCACGCTGGTCCGGTTCGACGCGGTCTATGTCGGGCACTTCAAGTGCAACAAGCGCCGGATCGCCGACTACCCGAACCTGTCGAACTACCTGCGCGACCTATACGCGCTCCCCGGTGTAGCGCCCACCGTGAATCTCCTGCACATCAAGCGGCACTATTACGAGAGTCATCCGACCATCAATCCGACGCGCATCGTGCCGCTGGGCCCGGATCTGGATTTCTCGGCCCCAAACGATCGGGCGCGACGGTTCGGCTGAAGCATCCCTGGCGCCACGGGTCACGGCTGGTCCGCTGGGCCGGCGCAACCCTCGACGGCCGGCGCCGCGCGCCTAATTCGGATCCCAACCGGAGGAACCCCCGATCGCCATGATCAACAGCCTGCGCCTCGCGCTGCTCTGCGCCCTTTTCAGCCTGCCCTCGGCAGCGCACGCCCAGGCCGCGCTGCGGCTGGAAGGAACCTGCGAGAAGCTCGTGATCGCCGAGAAGGACTTGAGCGCGACCTGCAGCAACGTCCTCACGAATGCGGTGAGCCGCAACCGCACCAGCTTCGATTTCAGCACTGCCGACGGTCCGGCGGTCAGCTTCAGCGGCAACGGCGCCCAGCAGGAGGCGACGGAGGAGACCGACCCGCTGCAGCCGATCAACGCGGTGGTCGTCGGCAAGGACGGTGCGCCAACCCTTGCCATAGGCGCCTGCCGCTTCTCCACGCCGGAACCCGGGCGGACGGCGATCTCCTGCGAGGCGAGCGCGGCGGACGGGCGCCTGTTCGCCGGGACCTTCGTGACGGCGGCCAAGACAGCTGCGGGAGCCCCGGCCGCAGCGCCTGCGCGCTGAGCAGCCGACACCATCCGGACTGGTCAGACGGCGCCCGAAGCCCCATTTAAGGCGCTCCTTCCAAAAAGGTTCCGAAGCCAGACCGATGCTCAACGACACCCTTGCCGGGGGCAGCGCCCCGGCCGGCGATACCGGCACTCTCATCAAGGACACCACAACGGCGGGCTTCCGGCAGGACGTGATCGCCGAGTCGATGCAGCGCCCGGTGCTGGTCGACTTCTGGGCGCCCTGGTGCGGCCCCTGCAAGCAGCTGACCCCGGTCCTGGAGAAGGTCGTCAAGGAAGCGGCCGGCGCGGTCGTCCTGGTGAAGATGAACATCGACGAGCACCCGTCGATTGCGGGTCAGCTCGGCATCCAGTCGATTCCGGCCGTGATCGTCTTCCAGAAGGGCCAGCCGGTGGACGGCTTCATGGGCGCCGTCCCGGAGAGCCAGATCAAGGATCTGATCGCCCGGGTCGCCGGCCCCGTCCAGGATCCGGTCGAGGCAGCCATTGCCGAGGCCGCCGGCCTGATCGAGGAAGGCGACCTCGCGGGTGCCTCGGAGATCTACGCGGCGATCCTTGAGCAGCAGCCCGACAACGTCGCGGCTCTGGCTGGTCTCGCGAAGCTGCAGCTCGATGCGGGCGAGGTCGAGAACGCCAAGCGTGTTCTGGCCATGGTCCCCGAGGCGAAGGCTTCTGACCCGGCGCTCGCCGGCATCCGCGCCGCCCTCGAGCTCGCCGAACAGGCCGCCTCGCTCGGCGATCTCGCGGGGCTGCAGCGGGAGGTCGAGGCCAATCCGGACGCCCATCAGGCGCGGTTCGACCTCGCGCTGGGCCTAGCGGCCCGGGGCGAGCGCGGGCAGGCGGTCGACCACCTGATCGAGCTGCGCAAGCGCGACAAGGATTGGAACGAGGACGGCGCGCGCAAGCAACTCCTTCAGTTCTTCGAAGCCTGGGGCGTGATGGATCCGGACACGATCCGCGGGCGGCGCAAGCTCTCGGCGCTTCTGTTCTCGTGAGGCGCCGGCTCGCGCTCCGGCACAGGCCCATCAGGGAGGCGCCATGAGCACGCATGCGAGCTACAAGGGCCCGGCGGACTGCCCCGCCGTGATCCCCGTCTTCCCCCTGTCCGGCGCGTTGCTCCTGCCCCGTGGGCAGATGCCGCTGAACATCTTCGAGCCGCGCTACCTCGCGATGGTCGACGACGCGATGCGCACCGACCGGATCATCGGGATGATCCAGCCCGACCCGGAAGGATCGGGCGCGTCGACGCCGAAGCTGTACCGCGTCGGCTGCGCGGGCCGGATTACGCAGTATGCCGAGACGGGCGACGGCCGTTATCTGATCTCCCTCACGGGCATCAGCCGCTTCCGCGTCGAGAGCGAACTCGCCTCGGCGAGCGCGTATCGGCGCTGCCATGTCTCGTACGACAGCTTCGCGGTGGACTTCGCGCCGCGCGCGGGCGAGGAACACGTCGACCGCGACGGTGTCCTCAAGGCGCTGCGCGACTTCGTGGAGTCGAACGACCTCAAGGTGGACTGGGCCGGTATCGACGAGGCGCCCGACGAGGCGCTGGTCAACGCCCTGTGCATGATGAGCCCGTTCGGTGTGCGCGAGAAGCAGGCGATGCTGGAAGCGCCCGACCTGAAGACCCGGGCCGAGATCCTGATCGCGGTCACGCAGATGGAGCTGGTTCGCGGCTCCGGACCCGAATCGACGATGCAGTAGGTTTTTTCAAACGATGGCCAATGACCTCACCGCGCCCGTCGAGGCGACCCGCGTCGACCCGAAGCTCCTGGAGATCCTGGTCTGTCCACTGACCAAGGGCACCTTGGAATATGATTCCGCCCGCCAGGAACTGATTAGCCGGTCGGCCAAGCTCGCCTATCCCATCCGCGACGGGATCCCGATCATGCTGCCGGAGGAAGCCCGGCCGCTGACGGACTGAGGGCGATCGCGTCGCGCTCGATTGGCACCCCGTGGTTCATGTGACGCGCCTCTGACCGGACAGGCGGAGCGATAGCGGAACCCGTTCCGGGACGCGGCACCCGAAGCGCCGCGTGAGCGACACCGTTAGCTCTCTCCAGACGCTTCGTGCGTTGGTCTGCCGAATCCCGAGTCGCTTGCCGCTGGCGCCGCATGCGACTTGTAAAAGACGGTGCGATACCCGCCCGCGACGATCTCGGCAGATCGCCGCAGGAATCCCGACAAATTCCGACGTCAGGTGCACCTGGTATTTAATCTCAATGCTGTCCAGCGTCAGCTTGACTATTCCGTACGTCAGCGCGCTGGCCGAGGCCAATTCTTATCAATGCGGCCTGTGGCCATACTCTCGCCGTTTCTTTCGTTCAGCTTCGGGTCATCCTCCATCGATGATTCTGTCCAGGCACGCCGCTCTGTGCGGTGGCCACATCGCTGAAAGATAGCCCTACGATGACCAAGCTGACCGCCGCTGCGGCTGTCGCCGCCGGCCTGTTCGTCCCCGCATGCCTGCCCGCTCGCGCGGAATCCGGTCCGCATAGCGGGACATGGTCGGTGGAACTGGTGACCGAGAGTGGCGTGTGCAGCGCGCGGTACACCTATGCGCTGGCGATCCGCGAGGGGCAGGTGCGGCTGATCTCCGGCGCCGCGGGCGCGCGAGTCAGCGGGCATGTCGGCGCGGACGGCAGCGTCGGGCTCACCGTCAGCAACGGGACGGCGAGCGGCACCGGGACGGGGCGGCTCCAGGCCGGCAACGGCGCGGGCACTTGGAAAGTCAGCTCCCTGTGCTCCGGTCGCTGGACCGCGCGGCGCAGCGACAACCGCACCGCGCAGGCCGAGTGAGGCCGCTCAGGCAGCTGCGGCGAGCCAGCTGCGCGCCTCGTCCAGGCGGGCGCGCTCGAACACCTTGATCTGGGTCGGCGAGACGAAGTTGAACGTCTCGGCCAGGGCCTTCAGCCAGGGCGCGTCCGTCACCAAGGCGACGTGGCTGACGCTCTTCATCATCGAGAATCCGAAGCGCGGGTCCTTGAAGAAGGCCGCCGGCTCCATGCCTTCGAAGGCGCGGATGTCCTCAAGCAGCTTGATCTTGCCGCCCTTGTCGAGGTCCGCCTTCATGGCGGTCATCGCGGCGTTCATCTCCTCGTCGGTGATCTTCCCGTCGACCACGATCTCGGCGACATTCGAATCCGGCGTCTTGGTGTAAGTCAGCACTGATCGCTCCTCCGGGAACCGCCCGCGTTCCGCCGGTCTCCGACCGGGGAAGCGCCGCCCGAGGGGCGAGTGTCCTACAAAAAGCTCTGCGGGTCGACATCGATCGCAACCCGCACGTTGCCTCGCACCTTCGGCCCGCGGGCGATCCAGGCGCGCAGGTAGGCCTGCAGGTCGACGTTGCGCTCGGTCTTCACCAACAGCCGAAACCGGTAGCGGCCCCGCACCAGGGCGAGCGGCGCCTCGGCGGGACCCAGCACCATCACGCCCTCCGGCGGTTCGGCGGCGCGGGCCAGCGCCTGCCCATGCGCCTCCGCGACCTCCCGCTCGTTCGCCGAGACGATCAACGCCGCCAGCCGCCCGAACGGCGGCAGGCCGGCCGCCTCGCGGGCCTGGATCTCCTCTGCGTAGAACCGCTCGGCATCCCCCGACAGCAGAGCCGCGATCACCGGATGGTCCGGCTGGTAGGTCTGGACCAGCGCGCGGCCGGGCTTCTCGCCGCGGCCGGCGCGGCCGGTCACTTGCTGGAGCAGCTGAAAGGTCCGCTCCGCCGCCCGCGGATCCCCCGAGGTCAACCCGATATCGGCGTCGAGGACGCCGACCAGGGTCAGGCCGGGAAAGTTGTGCCCTTTGGCCACCAGCTGCGTGCCGATGACGAGGTCGCATTCCCCGGCCGCCACCGCGTCCAGCTCCTGCCGGAGGCGTTCGGCGCCGCCGGGGAAATCGCTCGACAGGACGACGATGCGCCGGTCGGGGAACAGGGCGGCAGCCTCCTCGGCGATCCGCTCGACGCCGGGACCGCAGGCGGTGAGATTGTCGAAGGTGCCGCACTCGGTGCAGGCCTCGGGCCGCCGCTCCGCGTAGCCGCACTGGTGGCAGATCAGCGCCCGGCGGAAACGGTGCTCGACGAGCCAGGTCGAGCAGTTCTTGCACTGGTAGCGGTGGCCGCAGGCCCGGCACAGGGTGAGCGGCGCGTAGCCCCGCCGGTTGAGGAAGAGCAGCGCCTGCTCGCCGCGCTCCAGGGTGTGCTTCACCGCGTTCACCAGCGGCGGGCTGAGGAAGCGCCCGCGCTCCGGCTGGTCGAGGCGCATGTCGATGGCGGCGATGTCGGGCAGGCGGCGGCCGCCGAAGCGCTCGGGCAGCAGGACGTGCCGGTAGCGGCCCCTCGCGGCATTCACGCGCGTCTCGATGGCGGGGGTCGCCGAGGTGAGCACCACCGGACAGCCTTCGAGGCGCCCGCGGACCACCGCCATGTCGCGGGCATGGTAGTGGACGCCGTCCTCCTGCTTGTAGGCGGTCTCGTGCTCCTCATCGACCACGATCAGGCCGAGGCGGGCGAAGGGCAGGAACAGGGCCGAGCGCGCACCCACCACCGCCAGCGCCTCGCCCGCGGCCACGGCCGCGCGGAGGCGTTCGCGCCGCTTGCCGCCGATCCCGGAATGCCACGCCGCCGGCCGCACGCCGAACCGGGCGGCGAAGCGGTCGAGGAACTGCGCCGTCAGGGCGATCTCGGGCATCAGGATCAGGGCCTGACGCCCGGCGCGGATGCAGTCGGCCACCGCCTCGAAGTAGACTTCGGTCTTGCCCGAACCGGTGACGCCCTCCAGCAGGACGGGCCGGTTGTCGGCCTGCTGGTCCTCGCCGAGCGGCCGCCGCCACGGGAAGCCCTCCACAAGGGCGGTGACGGCCTCGGCCTGGGCGGGCGAGAGCGGCGCCCGCGGGGCGTCGGGATCGGGGTAAGGGGCGACCGGCTCGGGCTCAACCGCCACAGCTTCCAGGGCACCGTCGTCGATCAGGCCGTCGACCACCGAGAGCGAGACGCCGGCCTCCTTCGCCAGGGCGCTCTTGCCGCGGAGCGCCTTGTCGGCGGCGACCGCCAGAACCTTGGTGCGGGCGGCGGTCGGCCGGGCGGGCGGCTTGTCGGTGATGCGCACGGCGACCCGGACGGTCTCGGCGGCCGCAGCCTCGTCCGGCAGGCGCAGCACCATGGCGAGCGCCGAGCCCTTCGGTGCCAGCGTGTAGCGGGCGATCCAGTTGACGAGGCTGCGCAGCGGATCGGAGAGCGGCGGATAGGGCAGGCGCCCGGTCACCGGGCGCAGGTTCGAGCCGCCGGCGGTCTCGGCCAGTCCCCAGACAACCCCAACGATCTCGCGAGGCCCGAGGGGAACCTGCACCACGTCGCCCGCGGCGAGATCGAAACCGGCGGGCACCACGTAGCTGTAGGGCGTGTCGAGGGCGAGCGGGATCAGAATCTCGGCGACGAAGGGCATGCAGGGTTTTTCGGGCGGCTCCGTTCCGGGTCCGTACCATAGGCCGGGGAAAAGAACCCGCCCGTTCAGGGCCGGCGCAGACTCGCGGCTAGCGGTAGGGCGGCGAGGCTGATCGCCGCCATGACCCAGAAGCCCGACGCACCGAGGGCGCCGTAGAGCGCCCCTGAGGCCAAGGTGGCGAGCACGCCCGACAAGCCGAGGCCCAGGGTGCCGTAGAGGGCGAGCGCGGTGGCGCGCAGGTCCGGCGGCGTAACCTCTTCGATCAGGCCTAGGCAGGCGAGGTGCAGGAGGGCGAAGCTCAACCCATGCAGTGCCTCCACGGCGGCGATCCAGGGAACGGCAGTGGTGGAACCCAGCACCGCCCAGCGCAGGGCACCGGCGCCGGCCGCCACCGCGATCCCGGCCGGAAGCCCGATCCGTTTCAGCAGGGGCGGGCCGACGAGGAGGAAGACCAGGACTTCGGCGGCGACCGATTTCGACCAGAGCAGGCCCGCGGTGCCGGGCCCGATTCCGGACTGGCGCCACAGGATCATCGCGAACCCGTCATGCATCGCGTGCGCGCCGATCACGAGGGCGGCCGCCACCACCGTCCGACGGAACCGCGGCAGCCTGATCAGGCCGGAGACGTCGCTCCACGGCGATCCCGCTTCGGGCGCGACGGACGGCTCGGATGGGACGGCCAGGGCCGCGGCCGCTGCGGCGAGAAACAGGACTCCGCTCGCCATCACCGGGGCGGACAATCCACCCACATCGATGAGGCCGCCCGCCGCCAAGGTCGCCGCGATGAAGGCAGCCGAGCCGGCGCCGCGGACCCAGCCGTACTGGAATTCGGCGCCGCCGCGCGCCGCCGCCAGGGCTAGCGCGTCGGAGAGGGGTGCGGGCGCCGCGGTCCCGATGGCGTATGCGAGACCCGGGCCGAGGAGCAGCACGAACCCCGCAGCCGGGAGATGGGCCAGCACGGCAAGCCCGGCGAGGCCGAGGCTTGCCGCCAGGACCGCACGCCCGGCCCGGTGACGGTCGGCGAACGACCCGGCCACGGGTCCGACCAAGAGGCGGAGGGCGCCGGCCGCGGCGAGCAGAATGCCGATCTCGCTCGGACCGAGGCCCCGCTCAGCGAGGAAGCCGGGCAGGATCGGCGAGAGGCTGCCATAGGCCCCATAGAGCGCAGCATAGAGGATGAGAAAGCGCGCGAGTCCGCCTCTGCGTCCGGCCCCGGTCAATGCCGCTCCCATCGAGGCGATCGCACAGGGACGGTCTTCGCCCGGCCATACCGGGCCCGGGCAGCGGAGTTCCGGAAGGCGGGGCACGAGAGGCCGGTGGGACGGTTCTGTGCCGCCGCAAAGATCAGCCCCAAATCCCACCTCCCGCCAAACCGAGTGGGAGGGACCGTAGCACCGCAGGGCGACGACGTGTCAGGGCTTCTGCGGTTGCCGATCAGGCTGCGCGGCGGACGGCGTAGCGGTAGCGGCGCCCGTGCGCGTCCAGCAATTCGCTGTCCGACCCCTCCTGCCAGACGACCTCGTCGTCGGGCCGGGCGGCGTCGGTCAGCGTCGCCCCGCGGACGATATCGAGGCTCAGGCCGAAGCCGTAACTGGTGGCCGTCGCGTCCGTGATCGCGGCCGTGATGTCGGCCTCGTCGGGCAGGCAGGCGAAGAGGACGCCGTCGGCGATCGCGAGGGTGTAGGTTTGCACGTTTGAACTCCCGGAGCCTCGAAGAGCGTGGACCGGCTTGAGAACGGCGGAACCTAGTCATCGCGCCCGTGATGTGAAGCGCGCGACACGGGATGCTGCGTTGCAACATTTCGTGAGGCGCCCCGCGGGCCGGCCCGTCGGCGGTGAGCGACCGAGCTGGCCGCAGGCTCAGCGGCGGAGGGACGGAAGGCTCGCCGGTTCCTCGGGCTCGACCACAACCGTCGCGGGGACGGCGCCATCGCCGACCAGGGCCTCCGCAATGGCGTCGGGCGAGATCGCGGGATCCCCCGCGCCGGCCTTGTCATTTGGCGGCTCGGCGGTGATGCGGGCGGTTTCCCGGCGGGGTCCAGTCTCCGCGTCCGCCGCGTGCTCGTCGGCCACGCCGGCCACGGCTTCCGGCGCGATCAGGCCGATCGCGGCCGCGTGCTCGGCCATGGCGACGCTGTCGGCGGCGAGCACGAGGCTGGAGCCTGCCCGCGCGACCGCGCCCGCAAGGCGGACGATCTCCTCGATCCGGGCGGCGTCGCGGGACACGTTGCGGATGTAGACTGCCAGCACCCGCCCGGGATTTTCCTCGACGATCTGCGCGTAGACCTCCGGATCGTGCTGGCCGCTGTCACCGATCAGCACGAAGGGCAGGTCGCCGTAGAGGGCGAGCATGTGCCGGATCAGCGCCTGCTTGTGATCGGTGGCTCGCCGCGGCAGGGGGTGGGTCCAGGACAGACCCCATTCCCTGAGGAACAGCACCGGCCCGGCCGGGATGCCGTGGCGCTGGAAGAACTCGGAGAGCATCTCGTAGAGGCCCCAAGGCGCCCGGGAGACGTAGAGCATCGGGTTGCCCGCGTCGCCACCGGCCCCCGCATGCAGCGCCCGATAGAGCGCCGCCACGCCCGGGAAGGCGACCCGGCTCTCGGCATCCTCCACGAACAGCCGCCAGAGCATCTTGAGCTTGTTGGCGACGCCGGTCCGCATCACCGTGTCGTCGATGTCGCTGACCACCACGCAGCGGCAGCTTTCGGGCGGGATGAATACCGCGCCCTCGGCGGGGATCGGCGGCTCGGCCTCCAGCAGGAGATCGACCGGTTGCCAATCTCCTTCGGCGGGGAGGGCTGCACGCGGGTGCAGATGCACGCGGAAATAGCCGTCTTGGTCGGTCTCGACGCGGGTGGCGGCGTCGCCGAACCGGGCGGTCACGGTCACGCCCGCTACCTTGCGCCGGGCGATTCGGCGGCGCAGGTCGCGCCATTGCGCCCGGAGGGACTCGGGATCCTCGCCCGGGATGCCGGGCGATTGGTGGAAGACCCGGCCGATGAGAAACACCTCGTCGCGGGAGCCGTAGCCGCGATAGGGCTCCACGACGAGCCCGCCGCGGCCCTTGCCTCCGTAGCCCTGCGCACGGCGGACCGGGCGGGTGAGGACCCGCAGCGCCTTCGTGGCGCCCTTGCGCACGCGCGAGGCCATGGCACCGCCCGCCGTTCAGAGGGTCAGGCCTGCGGCAGTTCGGGGCTGAGCCCGAGGGCGTCGAGACCCTCCTCCAGGAGATCGCCGGCGATCGGGGAGCCCAGCAGGGTCGGCACCACACCCTCGCCGGCGGCCTCGCGCTCGCGGGCAAAGCGCACCGCCTCACCCCACTCCTCCGGCTCCATGTCCCCGCGGCCGACGTAGAACAGGGCCAGCAGCTCCGCGCGGGAATCGTCGTCGAGCCCGGCGATCATGCCGCGGACCTCCGACTCGGTGGCGTCGTCGGTGCCGGAGATCAGTACGTCGGTCGCGCCGTCGTCGATCGGGTTGGAGCCCGAATCCGGATCGGTGTTGCCCTCCTTCACCTCGATCGCGCGCAGCCGCATGACGATGTCGGTGACGGTTTCGACGGCGATATCCATGCGCTGATCTCCGGACGCTGACAGGGGCGGACCCGCGGGGCCCTCAAGCCGCGACAACGGACGAGCGGGCGCCGGGTTCGCCCCATCCTCAAGAACGCGCGCCGTGGACTGCCTGCGTGATCCGCGCCCCTTTCCGGCCTGTCGACCCTGCGTTACAGGCTGCGAGACTTCCCCGACACCCGGATCAACGCTGGCGATAGACGTGGTTTCTCTGAAGACTGCCAGGACATCGCCCGCCGATACCGTCGTTGCCCGGACCCGAGACTGCCAGTCCGGGCGCGCTGCCTGGGCGCGGTCCGGCGCCGTCGGGCTCAGCGCCCTTCTCGCCACAGCGTTGGTGTGGCCAGGGCTGGTGGAGGCCCGGCCGGCCGGCTTCGAGGGCAGTGCGCCGAGCTGTTTCGTCACCGGTGGCGGAGATCTTGAGATCTGCCGCGAGGGATCCGAGGCCGAGGGCGTGCTGATCTCGCCCGCGTCCTGCGCCTTCGTGCGCGGTGTTCAGATCCTGCGGCTTCCCCGCTCCGAGGCCCCCGGTCCCCTGCAGGCGGTGTTTCAGGGACAGACTCCAATCGCGGCCCGACGCGGCGAGGAAGCCTGCCCGGAGCGGCGCGCGACGGACAGCCGGGACGGAGGCGCCCTTCGCACCGGTCGCACCTTCGAGGCCCTGGCCACGACGCTCCCGCCGTCGGCGGACCGATTCTGGGTTGAACTGCCGGAGGAGCGGGCGCGCAGGCGGGGCTGGTCCGAGCCGACGCCGTCCGCCGAGGGGATCGGTCCCCGCGACCCGATCGCGGTGGCGGGCCGCGACTGGGCGGGGGAGGCCTACAGCTACGTCTTCCTCCTCGGCCAGGAGCGCGTCGGCGTGACCGGCGCGGAGGAGCCGGAGACTGAGGGCCGCCGCCGACGCGGGCGCCGACGGACCGAGCGGGACGGCCCGATCGAAGGGGTCGCCGACGTCCGGCGCCGCGTCCAGATCGAGGCGCGCACCCTCGACTTCCGGAGCTTCGAGATCCGGACGCGTACCGCCGATGGATACGGGCTCGCCTGGACGCCGTTCGATGCAGGCGCCGGTCGGGGACGCAGCGAGCCGCCGACGCCCGCCGCGGTGATCGATGAGGCCGGCAAGCCGGTGGCTTCCGCCTGCACGGCGCCGGCCTTCGAGACGCACGGGCTGGCCGGCTCCATCAGCATCGTCGATCGCACGTATCACTACGTCTACACCGACGTGATCCCCGAGGATTGCGGCCTCCCCCCAGAGAAGCGCCGCACCGCGCTCTATCTGCGGACCGCCCAGGATCTCGCCGGCCCGAAGGTCTGGTCGGTCGCCAGGAAGCTCGCCGGGCCGCTGCCGCCCGGCAGCCTCGTCCGGGTGGCGCGGGCCAAGGGCATGCAGCGCTGGGCGGTCTCCTACACCTGCCAGAGGCCGGCCAACGCGCCGGGCGGGCCGGTGGCGGATATCTGCCTGCAATACACGGCCGACATGAGCCTCGACGGGATCGGCGCGCTGAAGCTCTATGCCGATCCCGTGGAGGCGGGGCGCTCGCCGGCCTATCTCGGCCTGCGCTCCGGCGGCGACGGCAGCGGCCGCTACGACCGGAGCGCCCATTTCTGGATGACGGACGCGCAGGGCAACCTGGACACGCCCGCCATCTATCCGGGCAAGGCCGGTTTCCTGACTTGGCTCGACCGGCTCGCCCCGACCGCCTCCGGACGCGACGCGTCGAGCCTCTACGGCCGGCCGGTCTACTGGGCGACGTGGACGGTGCGCCGGATCGGCGCGCAATAAGCTGCGGGACCCGCTATATGGGCGGCCGACCCGCCGCTCGAGGGCCCCTGACGGAACCGATGGACACCCATATCGACCTGTGGTTCGCCGCGAGCATCGTGGTGATCTCGCTGCTGCTCTCGGCCTTCTTCGCGGGGGCCGAGACCGCCTTCACGGCGGCCTCGCGGGCGCGGATGCACGCCCTGGAGCAGGCGGGCGATCCCCGGGCCGCGATCGTGAACCGCATTCTGGCGATCCGCGAGCGCTTCATCGGCGCCATGCTGATCGGCTACAACATCGTGGCGATCGGCGCCTCGGCTTTCACCACCAGCGTGCTCACGGCGCTCTTCGGCAAGAGCGGCGTGATCTACGCCACCGTCGGCATGTCGGTGCTGGTCATCGTCTTCGCCGAGGTGCTGCCGAAGACGCTGGCCATCTCCAAGCCGGACCAGGCCGCGCTCCTCACCGCCCGGCCGGTGGCCTTCGCGGTGGCGCTCATGGGGCCGCTGGCCCTCGCCATCGAGCACGTCGTCCGGCTGATGCTGAAGCCTTTCGGCATCACCATCGGCGAGCACCAGTCGATCCTCACCGCAGCCGACGAGCTGCGCGGGCAGGTGGCGCTGCTGCATCGAGAGGGCGGCGTCGCCAAGGCCGAGCGCGACATGCTGGGCGGCCTCCTCGACCTGTCGGAGCTGACCGTCTCCGACGTGATGGTCCACCGCACCAAGATGCGGGCGATCGACGCCGACCAGCCCTCCGAGGACATCGTGCGCGCGGTGCTGTCCTCGCCCTACACCCGGATGCCCCTGTGGCGCGGGACGCCGGAAAACATCGTCGGCGTGCTCCACGCCAAGGACCTGCTGCGGGCCCTCGACGCCGCGGGAGGCGACGCGTCCGGCCTCAAGGTCGAGGCTCTGGCGCTGGAGACGTGGTTCGTGCCCGGCACGACGTCGCTGCGGGCCCAGCTCAAGGCCTTCCTGACCAAGAAGACCCACTTCGCCCTCGTGGTCGACGAGTACGGCGAGGTGATGGGCCTCGTCACCCTGGAAGACATCCTGGAGGAGATCGTCGGCGACATCGCCGACGAGCACGACGTCACGGTCTCCGGCGTGCGGCCGCAGGGCGACGGCTCGGTCAACGTCGACGGCGGCGTGCCGATCCGCGACCTGAACCGGGCGATGGACTGGAACCTGCCCGACGAGGAGGCGACCACCATCGCGGGCCTCGTCATCCACGAGGCCCGCACCATTCCCGACCAGGGGACGGCCTTCAACTTCTACGGGTTCCGCTTCCAGGTGCTGCGGAAGGCCAAGAACCGGATCACGACGCTCCGAATCACGCCGCTGACACCGACCGGTGTCCAGGCAAATGCGCAGCCGGAGGCGCAACGCGGGGCGGTTTGAACCGTCGCCGCGTCCGATCTGCGGACGCGGTCCCGTCCGAGGGAACGGGCGGGCGCCACGTCAGCGGCACTGGTTGATCCAGATGGACGCTTCGCCACCTCCCGTGCCGGGTCCCGGAACACCGTCCACTTCCGTTCCGGGCGTCCGGGAGAGGGGTCGCGTTCAGGTACCCGGAACGGCGCAGGACCCGGACGTCACTCCGGCATCGCCTCCAGCCCCTCGGCGCGGATCCAGTCTCGTGTCCGGTCCAGCGCCCGGCCGAGCCGGTCGAACAGGTCGTCGATCTCGTCCGGCGTGATGATCAGCGGCGGGCAGACCGCCACCCGGTCGCCGGCCAGCGCCCGGACGATCAGGCCCTCTCCTTGCGCGAAGGCGACGCAACGCGCCGCCACACCGGCCTTTGGATCGTATTGCCGCTTGCTGGCCTTGTCGGCGACGATCTCGAGGCCGCCGATCAGCCCGATGCCGCCAGCCTCGCCCACGATGGCGTGGTCGGCGAGCGCCGAGAGCCGGCGCTGGAAATGGGGCGCCTTCTCGGCCGCGCCCTCGATGATGCGGTCACGCCGGTAGATCTCGATCGCCTTCAGCGCCACTGCGGCGGCCACCGGGTGCCCGGAATAGGTGGTGCCGTGGCCGAAGGTGCCGATCTTCTCGCTCTGGCCGACAAGCGCGTCGTACATCGGCGCGTCGATGCTGACGCCGCCGAGCGGCATGTAGGCGGAGGTGAGGGCCTTGGCGAAGGAGATGGAGTCCGGCCGGACGCCCAGGGCCTCGCTGCCGAACCACGTGCCGAGCCGGCCGAAGCCGCAGATCACCTCGTCGGCGATCAGGCGTACGTCGTACTTCGCCAGCACCGCCTGGATCGCCGCGAAGTAGCCGCGCGGCGGCACGATCGCTCCGCCCGCCCCCATGACGGGCTCGGCGATGAAGGCCGCCACCGTTTCAGGCCCCTCGCGCAGGATCGTCTCCTCCAGCTCGGCGGCGAGGCGGGCGGAATACGCCTCCTCGCTCTCACCGGCCTCGGCCCCCCGGTAGTGGTGTGCGGGGGAGACGTGCAGGAACCCTGGCAGCGGCAGGTCCCAATCGGCGTGGTTCGCCGCGAGCCCGGTCATCGAGGCGCTCGCCACCGTGACGCCATGGTAGCCTTTCTGGCGGGCGATGATCTTCTTCTTACGCGGGCGGCCGAGGGCATTGTTGTAATACCAAGTCAACTTGACCTGGGTGTCGTTCGCCTCAGACCCTGACGACGTGAAGAAGATCTTCGAAGTCGGGACCGGCATCAGCTCCTTGAGCGTCTCGGCCAGCTCGATCCCCGGATCGTGGCTGCGGCCGGAGAACAGGTGGGTGAACGGCAGGCGCGCCATCTGTGCCTGCGCGGCCTCGACCAGCTCCGCGTTCGAGTAGCCCAGGGCCGTGCACCAGAGCCCCGACATGCCCTCGATGTAGGACCGCCCCTCCGTGTCGTAGACGTGGACGCCGGCACCGCGCTCCAGCACCAGCGGGCCGACCTGCCGGTGCGTCGACAGGTTGGTGTAGGGGTGGAGCAGGGTTTCGACGTCACGGGTCGCGAGATTTGAGAGCATCGGTCGCAAGGTCCTCAAGCCGCTTGGATCCGCCGCCACACTACCGACCTGATGCACCGGCAGGTAGCCCGGCGGATCCGCGTCCGGCCACAGCCGGATGCATGCCGCACGCGCCATACGCCCCATGCTCAGCCCCGAAGCCTTCGTCGCCCACCCCGCTCCCGGCCGCGCCTGCGGCGCCTGCACGCTGTGCTGCAAGGTCTACGACGTGCCGGCGGTGGAGAGCGTCGCTGGCCAATGGTGTCGCCACACGCGGGCCGGGCAGGGCTGCGCCATCCACGCCACCCGCCCCGACCATTGCCGGGCGTTCCACTGCCTCTGGATGACGGAGGGCTGGCTCGGGCCGGAATGGAAGCCCGACCGCGCCAAGATGGTGCTCAGCCTCGATCCCGTGACCCGCAACATGAATGTGCAGGTCGATCCCGGCCAAGCGAACGCGTGGCGGCGCGAACCCTACTACGGGCAGCTGAAGCGCTGGGCCGCGGCCTCGGCCCCGCTGCGGCGGCACGTGCTGGTCCACGTGAACAAGACCACCACGATGGTCCTGCCCGACCGCGACGTCAGCCTCGGCGTGGTCTCCCCCGGCGAGCGCATCGTCACCCGCGACCGCATGACCCCGCAGGGCCCGAGCTTCGACGTGGAGAAAGTTCCCGCCTGACGCGGGCGCCCGGGCAATCGTCCGGGGCACGCGGCCTGCCGGCTTGCGGACCTGCTTCAGCGTTCCGCCGCGATGCTTCTCCGCATCACCGGCGATTCGACCACCAGGAAGGTCATCTGGAACAGGATCAGGCCGGTCTGGTCGGTGACCTCGATGCGCCAATCCTCGCCGAGGGCGATCCGGTGTGCGTCGTGCTTCAGGATGTCGCCGGCGAGACGGATGGCCTCCAGCCGGGCTGACTGCCAGTCCGGCAACTCGGTCCCGTCCGGGTCGAGTTCGGAGTGGCCGTCGTGCACATGGAAGTAGAAGCGCGGCATGCACGCACCCCGGTCAGGTCCAGGCGGGGGGTACGGCCAACCCTCACTCGCGGCCGTGCCGAGGGTCGTCGCCGCGATTGACGGGTGCATAGGCCAAGCGTGTGGCCCCAGCTATAAACCACATTAAAATCCAAGGGCGAACGGGCTGCGGCATGTGCTGCGGCCTGTCACGCCTCGCGGCGGGCGGCACCCCTGGGAATGACGCATCGGATCTTGCAGCCGCGGCCGCTTTGGCCGAGTGGTCGAGCATGACAAGCGTCCACGATTTCACCGTCGCCGCCGCCGATGGAAGCTCCTACCCTCTGGCACAGCACCGCGGCCGCGTGCTGCTCATGGTCAACACGGCCTCGCGGTGCGGCTTCACCCCGCAATACGAGGGGTTGGAAGCCCTCTGGCGTCGCCACCGGGATGCCGGCCTGACAGTCCTGGGGTTCCCGTGCAATCAGTTCGGCGCCCAGGAACCGGGTGACGCCGCGGAGATCGAGCGCTTCTGCGCGCTGCGCTACGACGTGACCTTCCCGGTGCTCGGCAAGATTGCCGTGAACGGACCCGGGGCCGACCCCCTCTACGACTATCTCACCCGGGCCCGACCCGGGCTGCTCGGCCTGCGGGCGGTGAAGTGGAACTTCACGAAATTCCTGGTGGACCGCGACGGTCGGGTCATCGCGCGCTTCGCCCCGGCGACCAAGCCCGCGGCGCTGGAGGCGAAGATCGGAGCCGCCCTGTCCGCGGGATAAGCGCCTGCCGGATGCGCGGCAGGGCTCCTCAGGCGTCCAGATCTGCCGCCGCGAGCGCACGCGCGCCTGAGCCTCTACCGGCACGGCCGCGCGCCCGCAGCACCGTCCGCAGAGAGACCACCGGGACGGGGCGCACGGCATCGCGCAGTATACCGACGAGGAATCGAGCCTCCGCGATCTTGCGCAAGGCTGACATCGAGGCAGCGCCGGCCTTCGCGCGATCTTCGAGATCCAATAACGCCTCGAATAGCGCCTGACGCTTGTCTTGAACGTCGGAAGACTGGTTCTGCGCGATCAGCGCGGCCAGCTCATCCTCGAAACCGCAGCGGTCGAACTGATTGGTGCTCATGCTCGATCCGAACACAGGACAGAGCGTCCTTAAGTCAGTCTTCGTGCAGAGTCAGCCGGCGCGGCGCCTGTTTTTCCCGCAGCGCGGCGATGTTGCGCGATTGCATCTGCAGACGGGGCCTGCGCGAGGCGGCGGCTCAGCCGGGCACCCGCACGAACGCAGCGGCGGCGTCGAACTCCGCGCGGCGGGCCGCGAGGCGCGCCTCGGCCTCGGCGTCCCGGCCCCAGACCTCGGCTTGGTAGGTTTCGTCGACATGCGCCGCCGCCCAGGCCTCCGCGGGGGTCAAGCGGCCTCGCAGGACCGCCAGCGCGATCAGCAGCGAGCCGCTGAGCGTCGTCAGGGTGTGCAGACCTGCCAGGGCGAACGGATCCGTCACCGCCGCCACGGCTTCGGAGAGGGCTCGCACCGTGTCGGGCGGCTGCTCCACATGCATCACGCCCTGGCTCAGGATCACCCGCGCGCCGAGTTCGTCCCGGGCCCAGGCGAGGACCGGGTCCCACGCGGCGGCCTGCGCCGCCACGAGCCGCTCCGGGTCGCCGGCCCGGTAGGCCACCAGATCCGTGCCGGCGTAGGCGCACAGGTCGGCCACGACCGCCGCGTGCCGGGGCGCCACGCCGTCAATCGCCGTGTTGGCGAGGCGGGTCAGCGGCATGCGGGCCGGGTCGATCGCCGCGTCCTGTGCCGTCCACTCGGCCGCGACCGCCTGAGCCAGGACCCGGTTCGGAAGCCGCAGCGGATTGCGGGCCGGCGTGTTGGCCGGGCGCCCGTCCAGGGTCAGGCGGAAGCCGTCGGGATCCTCGGCGAATCCCGCCTCCGTGTAGAACCGGCGGGGGAGGGCGGGCTTGGCATGGCCGCGGGCTGCCCGCACCGGATCGGGCTGCTCGCCGTCGCCCGGTCGCCCGAGCCAGTCAGTCGTCTCATCGCTCATGACCGCGAGATAGGCGTTCTCCGGCCGCCGCGCGAGCCTCCCGTGTCACCGCACCACTTCGGTCCCGCCGAGAAGCCGCTCCTCGAGCGCAGCGGCGCTGGGAACCACCGTCACGGCACCGGCCCCGTAGAGCGCCTCGGGCGGGTGGTAGCCCCAGGCCACCCCCACCGAGGTAGCGCCGGCCGCGACGCCCATGGCGATGTCGAAGGTCGTATCGCCGACCATCACGGTCGCCCCCGGCTCGCTGCCGGCCTCGTCCATGGCCTGACGCAGCATGGTGGGATCCGGCTTGGACGGCGCGTCGTCGGCGCTCTGCGTGGTGGCGAACCAGTCCGTCCAGCCGTAATGCGCGATCAGCCGGTCGACACCCCGCCGCGACTTGCCGGTGGCTAGGCCGATGAGCACGTCCTCCCGGGCATGCAGCGTGGCGAGAAGCTCGGCCATGCCGGGGAAGAGGGGCTCCTCGTGCGCCGGATCGAGCCGCAGGCGGTTGTAGGCCTGCTTGTAGCTCTCGGAGAGTTCCGCGATCGGGCCGTCCTCGCCGACGAGGCGACGGAAGGCCTGCGGCAGGGAGAGGCCGACCACCGACAGCGCCTCCCGCCGCTCCGGAGGCCGCAGGCCGTTCTCCTTGAAGGCGACCCCCTGTGCCGCCACGATGAGATGCTGGCTGTCGACAAGGGTGCCGTCGACGTCGAAGACGACGAGCCTCATCGCGGGCGGTGCGCCAACCCGCATCCCCGCCGTGCGGCCACGCGGGTGTCGGGGCGCCTCACGGCTTCCGGCCCGGCTGCGTCGGCTGGCCGACGGCGGCCGGCTGGCCGGCTTGGCTGCGGGTCCGCTCGTAGCCGAGCCGGCAGCGGATCAGGAAGCGCCGCCGCTTGCCCCCGCGCAGGCCGCGCTGATGGGAGGCCCGGTTGCAAGCCGCGTAGGACCGCCGCCGGCGCTCGGCGCGGCCGCTCGCGGCGGCCCTGGGCGCAGCCTGGGTCGACGCCGTCGCTTCGCCGGGTGTGCCGGCCGGCTGCGACGACCCGGCTTCGTCGGGTGCCGCCGGATGCGCGGGCGCGGCCGGTTTCGGCGCGTCACCCGGCGCGGCATGCGCGGACGGCCCGATGAGGCACAGGGCGGCGAGGCAGGCCAGCATCGCGAGCTTCATGCGTCAGGATCTCGAACCGTCCGGAATCGCCCTTCGGGGTGGGAAGGGTGCAGGGCAGCATATGAGGCGCCGCAACCGGTTGCCAAGGCGTGTAGGACGCCAGACCCTTGGATCCGGGGAAACACCTCGTTAAGACACCGCGCCGCGACGGTCGGCGCTGACGTGAATTTGACGGAGTTCGGTTCTGGGCATGAACCTCGTGCTGCTTCCCGGTTTCATGACCGGCCCGGAACTATGGACCGACATGGCCCCGCGGCTCGCACCGGTCGGTCCCATCACGCACGGCGATCTCACGCAGGACGCCACGATCCACGATATGGCGCTCCGCGTTTTGGCAGACGCCCCGGACCGGTTCGCCCTCGTGGGCTTCTCGATGGGCGGCTACGTGGCCCGGGCCGTCACAGTCCACGCGCCGGAGCGCGTGCAGGCCCTCGTCCTGATCGCGACCTCGGCGCGGGCCGACACCCGCGCGCAGGCGGCGCGGAAGGCGATCGCCGTCACCCATGTCCGCGAGCAGGGATTCGGCGGCCTCAGCCGGGGCGCGATCGTCCAGTCGGTGCATCCGGACCGGGCCGGCGACGCGGCTCTCCTCGCGCGCATCCGGCACATGGGCGACGAACTCGGCGGTGAGGTCTTCCTGCGTCAGGCCGGAGAGGCACGCACCGGCGACCTCGACCGACTCGGCGCGATCCGGTGCCCGACCCTGGTGGTTGCCGCGGCGCAGGACGCCCTGCGCAGCGTCGACGAGGCGCGGGAGATCCGGGATCGCATCTCGGGCGCGACCCTGACGGTGATCGACGGGTCGGGCCACATGCTGCCGCTTGAAGCCCCCGACGCCCTCGCGGACGCGATCGTGCCCTGGCTCCTGGCTCAGGCTTCGGGCGCCTCGACAATCGGGTCGTAGCGGGCGGCGTCGAAGCCCAGAAGGTTCCAGCTCTGGGCCATGTGGGGCGGGAGCGGCGCGCTCACGTCGACCGGCTTGCCGGTGCGCGGATGCGGGATGACGATCCGCCGGGCGAGGAGGTGGAGGCGGTTCTGGATGCCGCCCGGCAGCTCCCAGTTCTCGACAGAGAAGTATTTCGGGTCGCCCACGATCGGGTGGCCGATATGGGCCGCGTGGGCGCGCAGCTGGTGCGTGCGGCCGGTGACCGGCTTGAATGACAGCCAGGACAGCTTCTGGGCGGCCTGATCGACCATGGCGTAGTAGGTCAGCGCGTGGCTCGCGCCCTCGTCGCCGTGCTTGGCGACCCGCATCCGCGCGTCCGCGTCGGTCGGCTCCTCCTTGGCGAGGTAGGTCGAGACGCGCCCCTGCCGGACCCGCGGCACGCCCGCGGTGAGCGCCCAGTAGATCTTCCGCGCCGCCCGCGACCGGAAGCTCTTGGCCAGCGTCGCGGCGGCGAGCCGGGTCTTGGCGATGATCAGGCACCCGGCCGTGTCCTTGTCCAGCCGGTGGACGAGGCGCGGCTTCTGGCCGTCCGGACCCGTGAGGGCGGCGAGCAGGCCGTCCACGTGCCGGACCGTCCCCGAACCGCCCTGGACCGCGAGGCCGAAGGGCTTGTTGAGGATCATCATGTCGGCGTCCTCGTAGAGGATCAGCGACCGGATGAAGGCGGCGTCGTCCTGCTCCCGGGCGGCGCTGCGCGGCCGCTCGGTGGGCTGGTCGAGGCGCAGCGGCGGCACGCGCACGCTCATGCCCGGCTCCAGCCGGTCGTTCGGCTTGGCGCGCTTGCCGTCGACCCGCAATTCGCCCTTGCGGACGATGGTCTGCACGCGGGTGAAGGGCAGGAGCGGGAAGCGGGCGGTGAGGAAGCGGTCGATCCGCATCCCGGCCTCGTCCGGCTCGACGGTCAGGGTCTGCACGCCGGAGGCGAGGGTCGCGGAGGCGGCGGCGCGCTGCTCGCGCCGGGTCGGACCGGGCGCGGGGGCAGAGGCGAGGGCCGGGGAGGGGGCCGCCGAGCGCTTGGCCGGCGGCCGG
>NZ_JBKFBO010000074.1:0-41951 GCF_053346215.1 Methylobacterium sp. A49B | reverse complement strand
GCCTGGCTGACGAACAGGCTGTTGGGGTCGCGCATGTCGATCCGGTAGACCACCGGCACCAGCGGCGTGCCCAGGAGCTTCGAGCCCGGGTTCAGCCGGCGCACCACGCTGGCCGGCTCGAACCGGAAGATGAACGTGCCCGCCGGGTCGGCGGCGAAGTCCGACAGCCCGCGCGCCTTGGCCAGCGCCTGCGCCAGGGTGATCCCGTCGGCCTGGAACGGCAGCTCGGTGCTGTTGCCCAGCGCGCCCACCGCGATGAAGGTCTGCGGGTCGCGCACCAGGGTCAGCACGTCGTTGGGCCGCAGGTAGATGTTCTCACGCGGGTTCGACACCACCGTGGTCAGCGGCACCGTGGCGGTGACCGGCCCGCGCGAGAGCCGCACGAAGGTCTCGTTGACCGGCGCGCGGTTGCCGCCCGCGGAGGCGATGACGTCGAGGATGCGGTCGCCGTGGCCCGACAGCGGCAGGCGGGCGCCGGCCGCGCCCTCGCCGGTGACGGTGACCGCCTGGCTGATCGGGCGGGTGACCGAGACCAGCACCTGCGGCTGGATGGCCTTGCCGGCGAGCTCGTTCTCGATGAGCGCCTGCACGTCCTGGGTGCGGCGGCCGGCGACCTTGATGCGGCCGGCATAGGGCACCGAGATGGCGCCGTCGCGCCCGACCGGCTGCTCGGGGATGAGCGCGGACTTCGAGCCGGCGGAGAAGCGGTCGGCGACCAGCGGTCCGGAGAACAGGCCGCCGGAGCCGGCTTCCCAGACGGAGACGGAGACCATGTCGCCGATGCCGATCACCGGCTCGGAGGACGGGCGGTGGTCGCCGAAGGAGGCGAGCAGGCTGTCCAGCGGCCGGCCGCGCAGGGCCTCGACGACGCTCGGGGTGACGTCGATGATCTCGTAGCGCGCCAGAAGACCGCCATCCGCCGTCGCCACCTCGGCGCCGGCCTGGATCATGCTCGCCGTCGGTCCCGCCGCGGGCAGGTAATTGCATCCACCGATCGATCCCGCCGCCAGAGCGGTCATCAAGGCAGTGCACGCCGACTTACGCAGCATTACTGAGACTTCTCCACGCCGACGCCGCGCCATCGCTGGCCCGGCCCGGGACATCCACCTTGACCGCCAAACGCTGCGATCACTTTAACGGCCGCTTCGAAGCCGCGGCCCCGTCGCGGACAGCCACGCTATCGGCCGGTAATGCGTCACCAGCGTGGCACCGCCACGCTTATGCCGCCCAAGCTTAACCATATCATGTCCCGGCGGCGATGTCCGCAGGGTGGGCGGCCAGGGCGCCGCGCAGCGTCCGGCCGAGCGCGTCCGCTGCGATGTCGACCCGGCGCGGGGCCGTCGGAGGCCGGCCGAAGCGGAACAGGGCGTAGTCGGTGGTCCGGTCCCCGAAGCCCGGCTTGCAGGCCGGCAGCGAGGGCGCGTGGTCGCCGAACACGCAGAGGGTGATGACCTCGCCGCGCTCCCGGGCCAGGGCGTCGAGCCCGGCCACGAGGTTCTCGACCATCCGGCCCGTATTGGCGACGTGATGGAGATACTGCGCCTGCGGGTCATCGAGGCCGGGCAGCCGTCCCGGCTTCCACGGGCCGTGGTTCTCCATCGTGACGCAGAACAGGAACAGCGGCCTGCGCCGGGCCCCAACCTCCGTCAGAAGGCGCTCGCCGAGGGCGACGTCGCCGACATAGGGGCCGACCCGCGGCACGCCCCCGAAAGCCTCACCCATGACGAGGTCGCTGAAGCCGAAGGCCTCCATCACCTGTGCCCGACGGAAGAAGTCCCGGTGGAACGGGTGGAGGAACAAGGTCTCGTAGCCGCGCCCGCGGGCGAGCCGGGCCAGGCTCGTCGGCTCGTCGCCGCTGCGCGACGTGTAGGGGTCGTACCGGCCGAAGCCGAGGGTGTCGGGGGGGCGGCCGGTGAGGACCGCGTGCTCGCTGCGCATCGTGTAGGCGCCGTGGGCCGGGACCCGCAAGCGTCCGTACTGCGCGGATCTGGTCCGGAACACCTCCATCGCCGGCAGCGGCGCTCCGCCCAGGCGCTCCGGATCGATGAACGATTCGAGCTGGATCACCACCACCACGTCGTCGCCCCTGCCCGGTGGCAGGGCTGGCGGCTCGGGCACCGGCTCGCTCCGCGCCAGCGCCCGGGCGGTGTAGCCCAGCAGACTCGCCGGCAGGCCGGCCCGGGCCACGTCGGCCTCCAGGTCGGGGGCCGGGAACCAGCGGGCGACCAGCCGGGCGAGCGCGGGACGCGGTGCTGCCCAGACGACCAGCCCGAGCCCGAGGGGCAGGCCCAGCAGGGCCGCGACCCGCGCGAGCGGGGCCGCCGGGAGGACGCTCGGCTCGCTGCGGTACCAGAGGATCGTCGCGCCGAGCGTCAGGAGCGTTGGGACCGAGATCCGCGGGTCCCAGAGCGGCGGGATGTAGTAGAGCTGCGGATGCCGCGGAACCTGCGGCAGCAGGGCGAAGTCGCTGAACAGCAGGGGCTCGCCGATCACCGAGCGCTTGGCGCGGCTAACGACGATCAGCGCCGCGACCGTGATCACGCAGGTCAGGCCGGCGAGCCAGGGCCGCCAGGAGAATTCGAACCAGAACAGCAGGATCAGCAGGTAGCCGAGGAGCCGCAGGGCGAGATCCCGCGGCGCGAGGCTCGCCCGGGTGATCGAGTCGCCCGCGAACACCTCAAGGGCAAGGCAGACGCTGAGCGCGAGGACGGTGGCGGTGAGGAACGTCGTCACGACTCGAGCACTCGACGTTGGGGGCGGCCCTGCTCGCCGCCGGGATGCAGCCCGGCGGGAAACAGCGCGCGGGAGCAAGGGCTTGTCGGCCGTTCCTGATCCGGAATGGTCGGGTGCGGCCCGCTTGCGTTCTGCTGACGGCCGACTCTAGCAGCCCGCGCCATCCCTTTGGTGTCACATCAGGGTCGCGCACGCCGCGATTTTGCGGCGCGGCATCGGCTCTACCGAGGGCGGCCGGCGTCGCGGCCGACCCCGCGGCGGCTGCGCAGGGCCCGCACGAGGGGGGTCAGGAGCCCGTAGCGCGCGCGCATCACGAGGTGGGCGACCGGATTGATCGAGAGCGCGCTGCGCGGGGCCGCCTCCCGGGCCGCAGTGAGGCGGTCGAGGAGCTGCTCCGGGCTGCACGGCTTCATCGCCACCGGATCGAGGTAGCGCGCGTAGAGGATCATGGCGCCCGCCACCAGCTCGTCGAGGCTCAGCCGGCGGCCGCGATCGGCCCCCGGCGCGAGGTCCTCCGACAGGCCCCAGCCCGCGTAGAACGGACGGCCGTGCGTCGCCACGGTGAGCCCGCGGATCAGCGCCTCGAAGCCTGCGAGCGACGTCATGGTCTCGACGTGGTGCACCCGGTCCAGCAGGTCGACGATGCTGAGGCCGGCCACGATCCGGTCGGCGAGTCGCAGCGCCTCGTCCTCCGGAATGACGCCCGGACGGAAGCCCGCCTCCACGTCGGGATGCGGCTTGTAGAGCAGGAAGGCGTCCGGGTTGCGCCGTCGCGCGGCCTCCAGCAGGGCCCGGTTCGAGCGGACCAGGGGGGAGCCGTAGCGCACCGAGGCGTCGTCCTCCACCTGTCCCGGCACCAGCACGATCCTGCGTCCCGCGGGCCAGTCCAGCGCCGTGGCGTCGAGGCCGACATTGTACTTGCTGAGACGGCGCGCCACGACCTCCTCGCGCAGGCGCCGCGCCCGGGCGACGAGGTCCGGGGTGAAATCCGCCTCGGCCAGCAGCCGCTGCAGGCGACTCTCCCGCCGCGGGTCGTAGTAGATGCCGAGATCGTCCACCACGATGGAGGCGCCGGGCTGGAGGCTCGCGCCGAGGCCCACGGAGCGCAGGAACCCGTCCTCCACCCGGGCGAGTGGCAGCCCGGCCGTCGCGCAGGCCTCTTCCAGCTGCCCCGGCGCCCGGGTCGCCCAGGCGAGGACGCGGCCGCGATGGCGCTGCCCCGCGGCGACCGCCGCCTCCGTGGTCATGGTGTGGACCGGCCGCCCGGCCGGGCCGGCCCCGAGCACGTCGAGGGCGGGCCGCTTCCAGCGCGACATCCCGACATAGACCACGCGCCGGTCGTTCTCGGCGAAGCGCGCGGCGAGCCACGCCACATGCTCGGCGCAGGCGGCGCGATCGACCGGCGCCCGCGTCCAGGGATCGAGGTAGTGGATGCCGCCCTCCCCGCCGACGGGCGCGCCGTCGAGGCTGATCCGCAGGGATGCGAAACCGGTGTCCGGATTGTCGTAGGGACTGAGGAGCGGCCCCGGCGCGACCGTGAGGCGGCGGCATCCGGCGAGGGTCAGCAGGCGCCCTGGCAGACGACTTCGTGCCCAGATCACCGCGATCGCCCCGGGCCGCGCCGACCCGAAGGCAAGGCCCGTCGCGGCCTCGATCTCCGCCCGCAGGCGGCGGATCGTGCGGCCGGTCGCGAACAGCGACGGGGTCGAGTCAGCGGACATGGTCTGCGGGTCCAGCTCCGGTCGGGCGGTGTTTGTGCGGCGGATGGCGCCGGGTCGGGCCCGCCTGTAGCGCATTTTTGCGCGCGTGGGATGGCTGGGCAACGCGGGGACAAGTCCACGCCTGCCGCCCTCGCCACGGACTGGAAAGGATTTGGACATATCGTCGCCGCGATTGCCGGCTCAATCCGTGGCGAAGCCGCACAGCGCGTGACCGTTGCACACGGGACACGCCGGCGCGGAAAAGCCTTGGCGACGCCTCGGCTCGATTGCGGGGCCGCCGGGCAGCATGGCACCTCATGGTGTCGTGGGCCCGGTTCGGCCGGCCACAGGTTAAGGACAGAAGCGCCGCGGAATGCAACAGCCCGCCCTCGACGTCCTCCGCGACCGCCCGGCGACCTTCCTGTTCCTGCAGGGCATCGCCACGCCATTCTTCTCCGATCTCGGGAAGGCGCTGCGCGCGCGGGGCCATCAGGTCCGGCGCATCAACCTGTGTCCCGGCGACTGGCTGTTCTGGAACGGCGAGGCGGACAATTACCGCGGCCGCCGCGAGGCCTGGGGCGCGTATCTCGAATCCTACCTCACCCGCGAGGGCGTCACCGACATCGTGCTGTTCGGCGATTGCCGGCCGTTCCACAAGGCCGCGCGCATGATCGCAGAGTACCGCGGCCTGCGGGTGCACGTGTTCGAGGAGGGCTATATCCGCCCGAACTGGATCACCTGCGAACTGGGCGGCGTGAACGGCTTCTCGGCCCTGCCGCGCACGGCCGACGCTGTGCGCGCCCTGGCCCGCCGTCTGCCGCAGCCCGGCCGGGCGATGCCCTCCACGGGCGACATGGCCCGCCGCAGCGTCTGGGATGTCGGCTACAACCTCGCCAACGTCCTGTTCCCCTACCTCTTCCCGCATTTCCGCAGCCACCGGCCGACCCACATCGCGGCCGAGTATGCCGGCTGGATCAAGAAGTTCGCCCGGCGCGCCCATACCCGCCGCGAGGCGGCGCGCTGCGACGAGATCTACCGGGCGGTCGGGTGCGACTACTTCCTGCTGCCGCTCCAGCTCGACAGCGACTACCAGATCCGGGTCCACTCGCCGTTCCTCGGTGTCGAGGGCTTCATGGACCGGGTGATCAAGTCCTTCGCGGACGCCTCCTCGGCGCCGACCCGCCTGCTGGTGAAGCTGCACCCGCTCGACAGCGGCCTGATTAACTGGCGCAAATTCGCGCGCGCCTCGGCCCGGCGCCACGGCGTCAGCGACCGGCTCGACTTCATCGACGGCGGCGACCTGCCGGCCCTGATCAAGGGCGCCCGCGGCGTTGTCATCGTCAATTCGACGGTGGGCATGCTGTCGCTGGAGATGGGCCGCCCGACCCACGCGGTCGGCACCGCGATCTACAACATGGCGGGCCTGACCCATCAGGGCGACCTCGACGGCTTCTGGAAGAACCCGACGCCGCCCGACATGGACCTGATGGCGGATTTCCGCCGGGTCGTGCTGCACCGGACCCAGGTGAACGGCGGCTTCTTCTCCAAGGAGGCCATCGACCGCGCCGTGGCGGGCTCGGTGCCGCGCATGGAATCGGCCCTGCCCGATTCGATGCTGGCGGCGGCGCGGGCGATCCGCGAGGTGGCAGACAGGGACGGCGAACTGGCCCCCGTCTACTGACGCCACGCCCGCCGGGCCGTTCGGAAGCGTTTGAAACGGCTTTCGCCGTCGGCGACCGCTCCCGACCTTGATCTTTCCACGCCCGGCGGCGTAGCACCCGCCGCATGCCCCGCATTCTGATCACCGGCGCGTCGAGTGGCATCGGCGCCGCGTTGGCGCGCCACTACGCGCAGACCGGCACGAGCCTCATCCTCGTCGGCCGCAACCCCGACCGTCTGGAGACGGTCGCCCGCGACTGCCGCGCCAAGGGCGCCGCCGTCGAGACCGCCCGCCTCGACACCCGGGACCGGGACGCCACGGTGGCGCTGGTCCGGGCGTCGGATGCGGCCGCGCCCCTCGACCTCGTGATCGCCAACGCGGCGGTCAACGGCGGTAACCAGGACGGGCAGGTCGAGGCCGAGGACGTGGCCTTCGAGACCGCCGACATCAACTACACCGGCTCGCTCAACGTGATGCTGCCGGTCCTGACGCTGATGCTCCAGCGCGGGCACGGCCAGATCGTCCTGCTGTCGTCGCTCGCCGCCTATGCGCCCCTCCAGGATGCGCCGGCCTATAGCGGCGCCAAGGCGGCGCTCGTCGCCCACGGCCTCGCCCTGCGCCAGAAGGTCGGGCCCCGGGGCGTGAAGGTCAACGTCGTGACGCCAGGCTACGTGAAGACGCCGATGGGCGGCGAGCTCAAGGGCTGGCGCCCTCTGGAGATCAGCGCTGAGGAAGCGGCCGTGCGCATCGCCAAGGGCATCGCGGCCAACCGCGACGTGATCGCGTTCCCCTACATCCTCACGGCGCTGGCCCGCACCGTGCTGCTGCTGCCGGAAAGCGTCCGCAAGGCCGGCCTCTACGCGTTCCGGTTCCAGAGGCGGAAGCGGCGCTGATGCCCCGCGCCCGGATCGCGCTGTTCGTCCTGGAGGCCCTGCCGAACGCCCGCGTGGTGCGCCGGTTCGTGGCCGACCACCGGGCCGACATCGCCCTGGTCGGGCTCTCGAACGCCGAGCGGCCGTCGAGCGGGGGCCTGACCGGGCAGGTCCGGCGGCACCTCGCGCGCTCCGGGTCCGGGATCCTTCCCTATCTCGCGGTGAATTTCGGCCTGCCGGACCTGCTGCGCCCGCTCGCGCCGCTCACGCAGGCGGCGTCCGGCAGCACGGACGCGCCGGAGGCGACGCCCCTCAAGACCCTGTGCCGCCGCCTCGCCATCCCGACCCTGACGGTGGACGACGTCAACGGCCCCGAGGTCGCGCAGCGCCTGCGGGAGGCGGCGCCGGACCTGATCCTGACCTACCATTTCGACCAGATCCTCAAGGCCGAGACCATCGGTCTCGCCCGGCTCGGCGGCATCAACGGGCATCCCGGCCTGCTGCCGCGCCACCGCGGCCCGGTGCCGACGATCCACGCCCTGGCGGAGGGGCCGGGCAGCTTCGGCATGACCCTGCACCGGCTGGCTGCCACCATCGACACGGGCGCGATCCTCGCCCAGGAGGCGGTGCCGCTGCCGGCCGCCACCACCGCGACCCGGGCCTCCGTGGCCCTGCACGCCCACGGGCGCGGGATGCTCGACCACCTGCTCGACGCGGTCGCGGCGGCCGGTGCCCTGCCGGAGGGCCGGTCGGAGGCGGTGCTGCCCTACTGCCCCTTCCCCGACCGGGCCATGCTGGCGGCCCTGCGGCGCAGGGGCCTGCGGCTGACCGACGGTCGGGATCTCCGAGAGGCGGTGAGCCTTTCCGGCAAGGCGGCTTAACCGGCGGTTAAGGCTGTTTGGTAAGCTTGCGGTCAGGCTCCTCGATCGCCGACCGAATCCCCATGCCGGATACCAGCGCCCTCCATTCGGCCTCCGACGTGCTGGCCGCCGGCCGGCAGGTGCAGAGCGGGCGGATCCGCACGATCTCCGAGAACCTCGCCAACGCCGAGTCGGTCGCCACGACACCCGGCGGTTCACCCTATGTCCGCAAGATCGCGGTGTTCGCGCCCGTGGTGCCCGACGATCCCCGCGACCCGGTCGGCCGGATCGTGCGCGACACGAGCGACTTCCGCAGACGCTACGAACCCGCGAACGTCGCGGCCGACCTCAGGGGCTACGTCAGGCTGCCGAACGTGAACGCCACGACGGAATCGGCGGACCTGCAGCGGGTGGTCCGGAACTACGAGCTGAGCCTGAACGCCTCGAACGCGCTCAGCACCCTCACGCAGGCGACGATCAACCTGATCAGCTGAGCCGGGCGTGGCGCCGGCCGTAGCCGGCGTAGATGGCGAGACCGATCGCCAGCCAGACGCCCAGGCGGATCCAGGTATCGGCCGGCAACGAGGCCATCAGCATCCCGCAGGACAGGATCCCGAGACCGGCCGTGAGCGGCGCCGCCGGCACCCGGAACGGCCGCGTGCGGTCCGGATCCATCCGCCGGAGAATCAGCACCGTGGCGCAGACGAGGCTGAAGGCGAGCAGCGTGCCGATGCTGACGATCTCGCCGAGGATGTCGATAGGCACGAGCCCGGCCACCACCGCGGTGAACACGCCGATCACCAGTTGGCTCGCCACCGGAGCGCGCGTCACCGGATGGACCCGGCAGAAGACGCGCGGAAGGAGCCCGTCACGCGCCATGGCGAAGAAGATGCGCCCCTGGCCGTAGAGGGCGGTCAGCGCCGAGGTCGTCAGGCCGATGAGGGCGCCGGCCTTGATCACCGTCGCGAAGCCCGGCAGCCCGATTGCGTCGACCGCCTTGGCGACAGGATCGGCGACGTCGAGGTCGCGGTAGGGGATGAGGCCGGTGAGCACCGCCGCCATCGCCACGTACAGCACCGTGGTGATCAGCAGCGAGCCGATGAGCCCCACCGGCGCGTCGCGCTGCGGCGCCCGGCACTCGCCCGCGGCCGTCGCGACGGTCTCGAAGCCTACGAAGGCGAAGAACACCACCGCGGCCCCGCGGACCACGCCGCTCCATCCGTAGGCACCGAAGGATCCGGCATTGTCCGGCACGAAAGGATGCCAGAGTTCCGGCCGGAGATGCGCCGCGCCGACACCCAGGAAGGCCACGATGATGGCCACCTTGCAGGCGACGAGCAGCCCGTTGATGAGCGCGGCTTCCTGGGTGGCGCGCGTCAGCAGGAGAGTCAGGGCCAGGACGATGCCCACCGCCGGCAGGTTCACGAGGCCGCCGTCGCCAGGCGCGCCGGCCAGCGCCGCCGGCAGCCGCAGGCCGAACTCCGCAACCAGTGACTGCGCGTAGCCGGACCAGCCGACCGCCACCGTCGCGGCCGCCATGGCGAATTCGAGGACGAGGTCCCAGCCGATGATCCAGGCTGGGAACCGGCCCAGGCTCGCGCGGGTGTAGGTGTAGGTGGAGCCCGCCTCCGGGATCATCGCCGCCAGCTCAGCGTAGCACAGGCCGACGAGGCCGCAGGCGATCCCGCCGATCACGAAGGAGAGGCTGAGGGCGGGGCCGGCATATTGGGCCGCCGCCGTCCCGGTGAGCACGAAGATGCCGGCGCCGATCGTGGCGCCGAGCCCGATGGCCACGAGGCCGGGGGCCGTGAGGCTGCGGGCGAGGTCCCGGCCGGACCGCGCGGCCTCACCGGTCCCAGTGGTCACCGCCGACTCCGCCATCGTTCCCATCCCTCGCGCCTCAGGATCCCAGCACTGCGTCAGGGCACGTTCCATGCCCGGGCGCGCGGACGGATCATCGCCGCAACCCGCTCTCGGATCCGCCACCCGGACCCGCGTCGCGGACGATCTCCGCCGATCGCGCGGAGGCCGATCCGTCGGAGGCGCCGCCATCGATCATCCGCGTGTCGGTCCTGAAGGCCCTGGCGACGAGGCCGGCGAATCGGATGAAGGCCCGGCCCTGCGGGGTGATGACGTAGCCGTCCTCCGCGGGCGCGATGTTGCCGGACGCGTGCTGCTCGGCGAGCCGCCGCTCCATCTGCCGGAACGTGCCGAGATAGACGGTCTCGAACACCGCCCGCGCCCGCGCGGCGTTGTAGCTGTCGTCGGGATGCGCCGCCATCTGGCCGAGCAGGAAAGTGCTGATGGAGCGATCGACCGTCACGGGCAGGATCACGAACGCGCTCAGGTTCAGCGACAGCGACAGGACGCAGGCCCCGAGGGCATCGCGGCGGCGCAGGCCCCAGGCGCGGCCGAGGCCTGCCAGCACCGTGAGCGCCGCGAGGGTGATCAGGAAGGCGACCACCATGAGGATCAGGCCGCGGTAGAACAGGATCGTCACGCCGGACCAGAGATCCGTCTGGAACAGCAGCACGAAGCAGCCGAGACCGAGGGCGAGCGCCCCCGCGTGCAGAAGCGTCTGCGCGCCGAGCCAGCGCAGGGCGGAACCCGCGCGCGAGGGGGCAGGCTCAGTCATGGATATCCTCCACGCGCAGGATCCGGACGAGCGGACCCGCATAACTCGGACGCGCCCGCCGGAGCCATGAATCCGGGTCGGCCCAGACCTCGTCCCGCGCCGTCACGACGAGCGCGCCGACACCGGAGGCGGCGGCCAGGCGGCGCACCTCGGCGGCGGTCAGGCCGGCGCCGAAGATCGGCCCGAGCGCCGCGACGCGCGCGGCGACCAGCTCCGGATCCGCGCCGAACAGCTGCGCCTTCCGGTCGGCCACCGCCACCGGCTGGTGCCCGTAGAGGCCGAACGCGAAGACCCGCGGCGGGCGCGGCGAGGCCTGCAGCACCATGTCCGCGGGCAGGTGCGTGCCGGCCCAGGCATAGGCCGCGCGCAGGTCCCGGTCGATGTCGGGGCGGCCGTTGAGGAAGGCGAAATCCGCCCGTCCGGCGGCGGGATAGGCCCGCATCTCGACGAAGCCGTAGAGCGTCGTCGCATATCCGAGGAGCAGCAATGCCGCGAACGCTCTCGGCATCGTCAGCCGCGGTCCGGCAGCGCTGCGGGCCAGGGCGGCCGCGGTCCAGACCACCGCCGAGACCTGAGCGAGGAGCACCACGCGCCAGCCGAGGTCGTTGTAGAGGATGGCCGAGCGCAGAAACCCGCCGAGCAGCAGGGATGCGGCGGCGCAGATGGTCAGGAGCCGTCCCGCCTCGCGCGCATGCGCCGCGCCGCGTGGGGTGATCTGCCAGAACAGGAGCGTTCCGGCCGCGAGCGCGCCCAGCGCGAAGGCGTAATTGGCCGGCAGGAGGATCAGCCGGAGGATGCTCTGGACAGGCTCGTCGGCGATTCCCTCAATGGGACCGAAGGGCCTGATACCGAACAGGATCGGGGCGGCCGATCCGGCCCGGCTGCCCATGAGGCTGAGCAGGTAAGGCGTGGCCAGGACGACGCTGAGCAGGCCGGCGGCACACAGCCGGGCCGCCGCGCGCCAGCGGCGCTCGAAGCCGAGCAGCGCCAGCCAGATCGCGGCCGCAGCCGTGGTGCCGAGGCAGACCCAGACCGACAGACCCGCGCAGGCCGCGAAGGCGGTCCCCGCCACGGCGACCGCGGCAGCCTCCGCGCGCCGTCCGGGCTGCGCCCGGTCGGCGACCTCGGCCAGGACCAGGAGGCCCAGCCAACCGGCCAGCGCGGCGGCGACGTGATGCGGGACCCAGACCAGGGAGGTCGGCCAGTTGACGACCTGCTCGTTCAGCCATTCCGGGATCGGGAGCCAGGAACCGGACTGGGCCCTGTCGGCGACGACCAGCAGGATGTCGAGGCCGCCGGCCGGCAGGACGATCCAGAGGGACCGGCGCACGAGCCGGGGCGCCGCGTCGCGGACGAGGCCCGTCGCCGCGAGCAGCCGGTCCAGCAGGCCGAAAAGGGCGAGGCCCGTCCAGAACGTCATCCCCGCGAAAGCTGTCCGTCCGTCGACGAACCGCCCGCCGGCCCAGTCGACCAGGGCGGTGAGCGTGTAGAAGAAGTAGTAATAGCCGGCCCGCTCCGGGCGGGCGACGAACGGGTCCACCGGCGGCAGCCCGCCGTCGGCGATCGCACGGGTCAGGGCGGCGTGCTTGACGAGGTCGATGACGGTGATCGGCTGGTAGAGGGCCGAGCCGGTGTCGATGTCGATCAGCGCGTAGGCGACGATCACGAGCCAGAGGCCGCCGAGCGCGACGGCCGGGCGATCGATCGGGCCGCGCAGGTCGCCGAGTGCCGGGCGCAGGGCCGCGAGCCCGAGTGTGCCATTCGCCAGAAGGGCCAGCGGGACGCCGCCGGCCTGGACGATCAGGCTGTCGAGGGCCGGCAGCAGGCCGATGCCGAGGAGCGCTGCGCTCAAGGCCCGCGGCCCGGGCTCCAGCGCCCGGAAGCCGAGGATTCCGGTCAGGTTGCCCAAGGCGTAGCCCGGCAGGAGGACGAGGGGAACGCCGAGCAGCGTCGCGAGGACGACACCGCACGCATCCGAGAGGGTGCCGTTCATCGCCGGGCCGGGTTTCGCGCGCGGTGTCGGCCTATCACGGGGGCGTTAACCCTTTTCCCGGGGCCGCCGCGGACGAGACGTTGGGGCAGTGCCGCCATGCGGCTCGTTCTTGTGCTGGGTCCCGGATCGCCTTCCACCGCGTTCCAGGCGTCCGGAAAAGGTGCCGGTTCATCCTGCACCGGCCTCTTCCCGGACAGGTGGAGCGGAAGCGGAACCTGATCCGGGACCCCCACAGGACGTGCCGCGAAGCGGTTCAACTGCCCCCACCCCGGGGCTGGCATATCCCCCGGTTTCGTGTATGGATCGCGCGGCCTCGACCCGGGTTTCCGGGCGGGGCTTGAGCCGCTTGGCGCTGTGACCGTGCTGGACGACATCCCGGCACCGGCCGAACGCCGAGCCCGCGCGCGCCCGTTTCGGGGCGCCGCATCCGACCAGCACAACCCGAAAGGCACGCGATGTCGATCACGGCAGAGCGCAAGACCGCGCTCATCAAGGAACACCGCAAAGACGCCAAGGACACCGGCTCCCCGGAAGTCCAGGTGGCGATCCTCACCGAGCGGATCACCAACCTCACCGGCCACTTCAAGACCCACGCCAAGGACAACCATTCCCGGCGCGGCCTCCTGAAGCTGGTCTCGCAGCGCCGCTCGCTGCTCGACTACGTCAAGCGCAAGGACGAGGCCCGCTACCGCGCCCTCATCGAGCGTCTCGGCATCCGCCGCTAAGGCGGGTTCGCGCGGTTCCGGGCCCGGCCCGGGGCCGCGTTTCACCATCACGGGCTGCCGGAATGGGTCCGGCCTCCCGACAAGCGGGCCGCTTCGAGGCGTCGGCATCGGGGCAGGATCGCGAGACACTTTCCGCAGCGAAGTGTCTCGCCGTCTTGCCCCCGGCGGCGCCGGGCTTGGGCCCGCCGCAGGCAAGGAAGAGATCAGGAATGTTCGACGTTCAACGCGAAGAGCTGATGTGGGGCGACCGCAAGCTCGTCCTCGAGACCGGCAAGGTCGCCCGTCAGGCCGACGGCGCCGTGGTCGCCACCTACGGTGAGACATCGGTGCTCGCCACCGTGGTCGCCACGAAGGAGCCGAAGCCCGGCATCGACTTCATGCCGCTCACCGTGAACTACCAGGAGCGCGCCTACGCGGCCGGCCGCATCCCGGGCGGCTACTTCAAGCGCGAGGGCCGTCCCTCCGAGAAGGAGACCCTGGTCTCCCGCCTCATCGACCGCCCGATCCGCCCGCTCTTCGTCGAGGGCTGGCGCAACGACACGCAGGTCGTCGTCACCGTCCTGACCCACGACCTCGAGAACGATCCCGACATCGTCGCCATGGTCGCGGCCTCCGCGGCGCTGACCCTGTCGGGCGTGCCGTTCATGGGCCCGATCGGCGGTGCCCGCGTCGGCTACATCAACGGCGGCTACCGGCTGAACCCGCTGGTCACCGAGACCAAGGAAGAGTCCAGCCTCGACCTCGTCGTCGCCGGCACGCAGGACGCGGTGCTGATGGTCGAGTCGGAGGCCAAGGAGCTCTCCGAAGACGTAATGCTCGGCGCCGTGATGTTCGGCCACAAGCACTTCCAGCCGGTGATCGAGGCGATCATCCGCCTGGCCGAGAAGGCCGCCAAGGAGCCGCGCGACTTCAAGGCCCCGGAGAACGCCGACGTCGAGAAGGCCGTCCTGGAGGTCTGCGAGGCGGAGCTGCGCGCCGCCTACACCAAGACCGTCAAGCAGGAGCGCTACGCCGCCGTCGACGCCGTGAAGGCGAAGGTGATGGCCGCCCTCTGCCCCGAGGGCGCCGAGAAGTTCCCGGCCGAGAAGGTCAAGGCCGCCTTCAAGGAGGCCCAGTCGAAGGTGGTCCGCTGGAACATCCTCGACAGCGGCGCCCGCATCGACGGCCGCGACGTGAAGACGGTCCGCTCGATCCTCTCCGAGGTCGGCGTTCTGCCCCGCGCCCACGGTTCGGCCCTGTTCACCCGGGGCGAGACCCAAGCGCTCGTGGTGGCGACGCTCGGCACCGGCGAGGACGAGCAGTTCATCGACGCGCTGGAAGGCACCTACAAGGAGCGCTTCCTCCTCCACTACAACTTCCCTCCCTATAGCGTCGGCGAGACCGGCCGGATGGGCTCGCCGGGCCGCCGCGAGATCGGCCACGGCAAGCTCGCGTGGCGGGCGATCCGCCCGGTCCTGCCGCCGGCCCACGAGTTCCCCTACACGATCCGCGTCGTGTCGGAGATCACCGAGTCCAACGGCTCGTCCTCGATGGCCTCGGTCTGCGGCGGCTCGCTGTCGCTGATGGATGCCGGCGTGCCGCTGCGCCGTCCGGTGGCGGGCATCGCCATGGGCCTCATCCTCGAGGGTGAGCGCTTCGCGGTCCTGTCCGACATCCTGGGCGACGAGGATCACCTCGGCGACATGGACTTCAAGGTGGCCGGCACGGACGAGGGCGTGACCTCGCTCCAGATGGACATCAAGATCGCCGGCATCACCGAGGAGATCATGAAGATCGCCCTCGCCCAGGCGAAGGACGGCCGCGCCCACATCCTCGCCGAGATGGCGAAGGCCCTGACAGCCGCCCGCCCCGAGCTCGGCGAGTACGCGCCGCGCATCGAGACGATGCAGATCCCGACGGACAAGATCCGCGACGTGATCGGCACCGGCGGCAAGGTGATCCGCGAGATCGTCGAGAAGACCGGCGCCAAGATCAACATCGAGGATACCGGCGTCGTGAAGATCGCCTCCTCGGACGGGAAGGCCATCAAGGCGGCCTACAACTGGATCCGCTCGATCGTGGCGGAGCCGGAGCCCGGCGTGATCTACGACGGCACGATCGTGAAGTGCATGGAGTTCGGCGCCTTCGTGAACTTCTTCGGCGCCAAGGACGGCCTCGTGCACATCTCGGAACTGGCCGCGAACCGGGTCGCCAAGGTGACGGACGTCGTCAAGGAAGGCGACAAGGTCAAGGTCAAGTTCCTCGGCCAGGACGACCGCGGCAAGATCCGCTTGTCCATGAAGGTCGTCGACCAGCAGACCGGCGAGGACATCACCGACAAGATCAAGGCGCAGCGCGACGCCGAGCGGGCGGAGCGCGGTGACGAGCCGCGTGAGCCCCGCGGCGAGGGCGGCCGCCACCGCGGCGAGCGCCGCCGCGAGGCGGGCGAGTAAGCAGGGAAACGCCCGCGCCGGCTGGGGCCGGCGCGGCTTTCCCAACGGGCGCGGTCCTCCGGGGCCGCGCCCTTTTTGTTTCGTCTCTGGATGGGCTCAGCGCTGGCCGCCGACCGGGAACGGGGCGCCCGATGCCGCGTTCCCCCGCGACTTCCCAACCGGAGACCCTCATGGCCAACGACATGATGCACGATATCTTCAGCGGGCAGCCGAACCTGTCGACGACGGAGCGCGCCGTCTCGGTGGCGCTGGGCCTCGGCATCGCCGCCGCGGCCGCGCAGCCCCGTCCCAACAAGCTCCTGAGCCTGCTGGCGCTCGTGGTCGGCGTCGGCCTCGCGGTGCGCGGCGCTACCGGCCATTGCGCCGTGAAGGCCGCCTCCGAGCATTTCTGAGCCTCAGGGCCGATCGTGGCCCAGAAAAAAAGGGGCGCCCCGCGGGGCGCCCCTCGTCGTTTCCGGACCTGCCGGAGGAAATCAGTAGGTGGTGGTGCGGCGGCCGGCGATCATGCCGTAGATGAACAGCACGACCACCGCGCCCACGATGGCGCCGATGAAGCCCGCGCCCTGGTTCGGCCCGTACCAGCCGATGGCCTGGCCCAGGAAGGTCGCCACGAAGGCGCCGACGATGCCGAGGATCGTGGTTAGGATGAAGCCGGCGGGCTCGTTCGGGCCCGGCATGATGAACTTGGCGATGACGCCGGCGAGGAACCCGATGATGATGGTCCAGAGGATACCCATGACAAACCCCAAGGCGTGACTGTCGATGGCGGCAGAACGCTTTACGACCCGCGACGGTTGCCCGCACCCTGGCACGCGACGACGATTTTCCTCGGGGTCCCCGGGTGGTTGCGCGCGCGCCCCTTTACCGCCAAGCCGGTGCGGCGGCAGATACGCCGGTTCTTGAGACGGTGGAGACGGGTATGGACATCAAGCGGATCGAGCCGGGCAAGCGGATGTCGCAGGCCGTCACCTTCGGCGACATGGTCTACCTCGCCGGGCAGGTCGCCTCCGACACGGTCGGCACCGGCGTGACGATCCAGACCCAGCAGATCCTCTCCGAGATCGACCGGCTTCTCGCCGCCTCCGGCAGCGACAAGGAGCGGATCCTCTCGGCCACCGTGTACCTCGCCGACATCGCGACCTTCGCGGAGATGAACGCCGCCTGGGATGCCTGGGTCTCGCCGGAGAACCCGCCGGCGCGCGCCACCGTCGAGGCCAAGCTCGCCGCGCCCGAATACCTGGTCGAGATCGTGGTCGTGGCGGCGAGGAGCCGGTGAACGGCCCGCGCCGCACCGTCCTGACAGCCGCGGCGATTGCCCTCGCGGGGGCTTGCCTGGCGGCCCTCCCCCTCGTGCGGCCGGCCCCGGCCGCCGAGGAGCGGATCCTCAACATCTACAACTGGTCGGACTACATCGATCCGAAGGTGCTCGAAGCCTTCACCCGCGAGACCGGGATCAAGGTCGTCTACGACACCTACGACAACAACGAGATCCTGGAGACCAAGCTGCTCGCGGGCCGGTCCGGCTACGATCTCGTCGTCCCGTCGGGTCCCTACCTGCAGCGGCTGATCCGGGCCGGCGCCTTCCTGCCCCTCGACAAGTCCAAGCTGAAGAACCTCGGAAACCTCTGGTCGGAGGTCACCAGCCGGCTGGCCGCCTACGATCCGGGGAACACCTACGCGGTCGATTACATGTGGGGCACCACCGGCATCGGCTACAACGTCGCCGCCGTCCGCGAGCGGCTGGGCGCCGGCGCGGCCCTGAACTCCTGGACCCTCGTCCTCAATCCCGCCTCGGCGAACAGGCTGAAGGAGTGCGGGATCATGATGCTCGACAGCCCCGAGGATCTGATCCCCAGCATGCTTCCCGCCTTCGGCGCCAAGGCGGATTCGAAGCGCTGGGACGACCTGACCCTGGTGACCGACGCCCTCTACAAGGTGCGCGGCAGCGTGCGGAAGTTCCACTCGTCGGAATACATCCAGGCTTTGGCCAACGGCGATATCTGCGTGGCGGTCGGCTATTCCGGCGACGTGATGCAGGCCAAGCGCCGGGCCGAGGAGGCCAAGAACGGCATCGACATCGCCTACGTGGTGCCGAAGGAAGGCGCGCTGATGTGGTTCGACACCTTCGCGATCCCGAAGGATGCCGCCCACCCGGCCGAGGCGCTCGCCTTCATCGACTACATGATGCGGCCCGAGGTGGCGGCGGCCAACACCAACTTCGTGGCCTATGCCAGCGGCAACCTCGCGGCCAAGAAGTTCGTGAAGCCCGAGATCCTGAGCAATCCCGGCATCTACCCGGACGAGGCGACGATGCAGCGCCTGTCCATCAACACGGCCTGGGACGACCGCACCCAGCGCTTCGTGACCCGCCTCTGGACGCGGGTGCGGACCGGGCGCTGAACGGGGATCCGGCGCCGCGCGCCGGATCCCGCAGCCGCAAGGACTAGTGCTTCAGGTCGTCCGGCACCTTGCCGCCGTTCTCGGCGAGCTTCTGCATCACCTGCTTGTGCAGCCAGATGTTCATGCTGGCCGAATCGTCCTTGTCGCCGGTGTAGTGCAGCTCGTCGGCGAGCTGCTTGCGCGAGGCGAGGCCGGAATCGAGGCCGAGCAGCTTCATCAGGTCCACGATCGAGTGGCGCCAGTCGAGCGTCTGCGGGTTCTTCTCGGCAAGGCTGGTGAGAACCGCCGCGACATCCACCGGCTCGCCGCCGCCGGAGCTGCCGGGCGCCGAGGGCGTCGAGGGGGTGCCCGACGTGGCCGGACCGCCCGAGCCGGCCGTGGGCGCGGGTGCGGCGTCCGCGGTTCCGCCGCCGAACGGATGGAGGATCTTGCCGACGATGCTGCCGAGGAGGCTCATGGCTCCGCTCCAATTCTCGTGACCCAGCTTACGTACTGGGCGGCCTGACAACAGGTTATGCGGCTTGGCGTTCCGTTTGCCCGCGGCGGGGATGTCCGGAATGCGCGCGCGTCGACCATCGACTGCTCTCGCGACGCGCAGGTCTATTCGAGGCCGGGAACGCGTTGCTGATCACGCCGGGCCGGGTTCCAGCGGATGATGCGGAAGTCTCGCGAGACTTGCCCCGCTCCACCTCACGAAGACAGGCGCGTCTCGGCGCGTCCTGCTAGGCTCGAGGCGTCCTCCCGGGGCCTGATTCGATCCTGCGGCCGCGCGGGACGCGACGGTCGTGTCGGGCTGGACGGGTGACTCGGGGGCCTGCCACCGGCAGTTCGGGCGCCGTCACGCTCCCACGGAACCGTCGAGGATCGAGCCTTGAGATCTGGTGTCAGTCTCTCCGAACGGACCTTCACCCTCATCCTGTGGCTGGTGGCCTTCGCGTTCGCGGGCTTCCTGATCGGGCTCGGATCACTGGTCGTCGGCGATCTGCCGGAGGTCGAGCACCGCTACGCCCTCGAGCAGTTCCTCGACCCCGAGAAGGCGCAGGCCACCGATGCGGCCTTGAAGCAGGTCCGCCGCGCGCGCGGCGACAACCAGCAGCAGTCGGACCAGGCGCAACTTGCCCTTGAGGCGGCCCGCTCAGCCTCCGCGGCCGCCCGCGAGACCTTCGCCAACTGGCTCAAGACACGGGATACGACCCAGCGCGTCGATCAGGATCCCGATCTCATCGCCCGCACGCAGCGGCTCGACGCCCTGAAGGCCGCCGAGCGGACCGTCGAGGAGCAGCTGGAAGGCTTGGCCCAGACGGATCTCGGTCTCGCGCAGAAGGAGGCGGCGCTGACGACCGAGGCGAGCGAGCAGCGGGCCGAAGCCCAGCAGAAGCTCCTGGCCGCCGAGGGAACACAGGAGCTGCGGGTCTTCGGCTACCGGCTGGCCTTGACCCTTCCGCTGCTGGTCCTGGCCGGCTGGCTGCTGCTGAAGCGGCGGAACACGCGCAACTGGCCGTTCGTCTGGGGCTTCGCGCTGGCGGCGGCGTTCGCCTTCTTCGTCGAGCTGGTGCCGTATCTGCCGAGCTACGGCGGTTACGTCCACTACGGCGTCGGGGTGGCGGTCACGCTCGTGGCCGGACGCGCGGCGATCAACGCCCTCCACACCTACCGGGAACGTCAGCGCCTGGCGGAGGCCCGGCCCGACGAGGAGCGGCGCACCGAGATCGCGACGGATCAAGCTCTCCTCCGCCTCGCCAAGAAGGTCTGCCCGGGCTGCGAGCGCCCCGTCGACGTGGCGAGCCCGGACGCGAATTTCTGCCCGCATTGCGGGATCGGCCTGTTCGAGCGATGCCCCGCCTGCGATCACCGCAAGAGCACGTTCGAGCGCTTCTGCTCCGCCTGCGGCAGCCGGGCTCTCGGGCCGGCCCCGACAAGGGCCTGACAGGCACCGGCCCCGCGGATCCACGCAGGGGACACGGCACGAGACCGGAACGGTCGGATATGGGTCGTCCAGCCTGATCCTCTCATCCTTCGAGGCCCGCTGCGCCGCGCCCTCAGGAGGCGGGAGGTCTCTGCGATCACCCAATCAGCGTGCCGTCATGGACCGTGCCGGCCGCCACAGCTAGGCGCGGGCGCCATGAAGCGCCACGCCGAGCAGGCACAATCCAAGCACGATACAGATCCCGCACCAGCGTTCCAGCTCGGCCGCACGCGCCGGGAAGCGCAGTGAGAGGCCCGCGAAACCGATGCCGCAGATTAAACATCCCACACTCATCACGGCGATCAGTCGGCTGCCCTGTTGGTCGACTCAAGATCCGCACGCATAATCAGCTTTCAATGAACATGGAAGCGGTAAAATACAATTTCTGTGTGAAAATCCGCGTCGTATGACCGAAAACTGCGGAGAATCATCGCAGGTGACAAACGTTAATATCAGTTGATGACGTGGTGTCGGCGATACAGATCAGGATCATCGTCGGATCCGTACGAAGTCCGGGATCGAAAACAGATTACAAGACCAATTCCATGAGTAATATGCCTCGCCGAGTGCGCGTGCCGATCTTGCCAAGGTAGAAACCGGACTCGATGCCTCGCGACCCGCGGGCCTAACCTTAGGCCAAGAGGGCGACGATGAGGGCGGTCCGTTCCTCCGCCGTCGGCCCCAGGGCTTCGCTGCGGCCGGCGCGGCCGTACCAGTAGCGCGCGTTGCCGGCATCGCCCTCGATCCGGTGAAGATGGGCGTGGACCCAGGCGGCTTCGGGACCGGTCGCGTCCTGGACGAGGGCGTGCGCCCGCTCCCAGCCTTCCGAGCCCGGTTCCCCCGGTTCGCGGGCGAGCCACCAGAGCGCCGCGAGCGGCGCCGGCCACCCCGCGGGGGGCGCGTCGCCCGTCAGGGTCGCGGCGAATTCCGCCGGCAAGCTCTCGGTCATCGGACGCTCCTCACGGTTTCGCTTCAGCGACCGGCAGCGCGTTCCGGTTGCCAGCGGCCGCGGCGCTGGCGGGCCGACCAGGCGTAGCGGGCGTCGCCGTCGAGGCGGTCGAGATGGTCCGACAGGCGGTTTCGTTCAAGCCAGGCGAGCGCCGCCTCGAGCTCGGGAAGCGTCATCGTCGCGCGGCCCTTGCCCAGGACGCGCTTCAGGACGGCGTTGTAGCGATGCGCTAGGTTGCCGCCGCGCGGCACGCGCAGGGAGGCTTCGTCCTCGACCGCCTGTGCCGCCACCGTCGCGGCGAGCCTCTGCCGCAGGGTCCGCTCGGTGATCGAAGGGGGTTCCGGCGCCGGTGCGGCCGGTGCCGGTTCGGCGAGGCGCGGACGAAGCAGGGCATAGCGAAGGCCGATCGCGTTGCTCTCCAGGGGCGTGATCCCGGCGGGTTCGTCGTCGCGCCAGCGGGTCCGCTCGGGCACGACGGCGCTCGCCGGCCGCTCGCGCGGCGGACGCACGCTGCTGCCCTGCTCGGTCTCGAGTTCGAGACGAAAGCGGGCGAAGAGCGGGTCATCGGGGTGGAAGATCAGCGCCTGCTGCGCGTCGTAGGACCCCGCGTGGGGATCGACCCGGGTGGCCCGCGCCAGCATCTGCTCCAGCCAGGGGCGCGAGCGGATATGGGTGAGCGCGGCGACCACCGCGACCTCCGGGGCGTCGAGCCCCTCGTACGCCATGGCCACGGTGACGAGGATGGCCGGTTCGGGCGTGAGGCGGAACGCGGCGAGGGCCGCGTGGGCGTCGCCCTGGCCGGAGGTGGCGAGGCGCACGTCCCGCTCCCCCTGCCCCGGCGGCATCCAGCTCCGCAGGGTCGCGAGATACGCGCGGGCGCTCGCTTGGTCCGGCGCCACGACGAGGAGCTTGCCGAGACCCCGCACCGTCTCGCCGGCCGGAAGGCCCCGCTCGGCACGGCGCCGGGCGCGGAGGCGCTTCGTGGCGTGGAAGGCCTCGCTCAGGAGATCGCGGGCGAAGCCCGTGCGCAGGGCCGTGAACAGGGCCGGCCGGGTCGTGACCCGCACCGAGCCGGCGCCGAGTCTGTGCGGCCCGACCCGGGGGCTGTCGCCGGCGATCCGCCCGCCTTCCAGCCAGCTCGCCTCGCCATCGATGGCCCCGAACGTGACCGGCAGCACCGCCCGCTCGGCGAGCGCCTGCGCCCGGGAGTAGCCGATCACCGCGAGGCCCGGGGCGTCGAGATCGAGTTCCGGTCCGCGCCCCAGCGCGGCCGGCTGGTAGGGCAGTCCGAGGATGCGCCGCCCGTCCGCCCGTTCCAGCGTGCCGGAGAGGTAAAGGCGGAACGCGGCCGCCTCCATCAGGGGCAGCATTGCCCGGGACCAAGCCCCCGCTTCGCTCTCCTCCGGCGACGCCTCCTCGGATCCCGGCCGCCCGGGCACCGGGAGGTGGTGGACCTCGTCGACGACCAGGAGCGTGCGGTGCGCCCGCGCCTCCGCGAGGTGAAGCGCCGGGGCGGCGGCGACCGCCTGATAGGTGGTGACGTAACCGGCCAAGCCTCGGGAGGGATCGCGTTCGTTATCGGCCGCGCGCACGCTGAGGGCATGCCCGAAGGTGGCGCGCCAGAGCGGATCGGCGAAGGCCTCTTCGGCCTGCAGCCTCAGGGAGTCCCGCGGCACCACCCAGACCACCCGCGCGACCAGCCCGGCCGCGATGAGCCGGTGCGCGGCGATCACCGGCAGAAGCGACTTGCCGCCGCCGGGCGTCACCGCGGCCAGGATTTTCCGTATATGGACCGCCTCCCCGCGGGCCATGGCATCGACCAGCGCCATCAGCGTGCGCTGGTGCGACCGCAGGGACGGGGCGGGGCGGGTCAATGGCCGGCGACGCAGGGGAACATGTGCGCACCGTGACCGATCGGGATTCTTTTGGGAATCCCCGGAGTCGCGGAACGTTCGCGTTTTCGTCCCGAGGCGCGCGTCAGTCTGGCCCGGTCTGGCCGAGGCGTCGCGTCTCGGGCCTGCCGTCGCTCTCCGGCCTTGGCTGGCCGGCGGTGAGCGTCTTGGCTGCTTGCACGAAGCCCAGAGCCGCCGGCAGGAACCGTCGATCCGTAACGCCCGCGAGTCCCGCGGTGAGCCCACGGTTGCATCCGTGCCGGGGTCGCGGTTCTTCCGCTCCAGCGGGAACAGCGCTCGAGCCGGGACACGGCGCGGGCGGCGCCGCGTGCCTCCGCTTCACGCGGCATCGTGGATCCGGTCACGACAAGCGTTGACACCCGGCCCACCCCTCACCATAAGGGCGCCGCGGGTGAGAAACCCGCCTTGGGGGAATGTCCCGAGCGGCAAAGGGGGCGGACTGTAAATCCGCTGCGTAAGCTTCGTAGGTTCGAGTCCTACTTCCCCCACCAAGTCCTTCCCGGTCCCGTCAAATCTGTTTGGCCAGCGCGGCCTCGATGCGCGCGGCTGCGGCGGCGGAGAAACCCTTCCCTTCGAGACCCTGTCCGGCGGCCGCCTGGCCGGTGAGGCTGCGGCGCTTGCCGCCCGGCAGATGCGCCCGACGGAGCGCGTGTGCGTCCCGGTGGCTGGCATGGGTGATCGCGATGGCCAGCGCGTCGGCGGCATCGGCGACGCGGAACTCGGCCTTCGGCAGCAGGAAGCGCACCATCGCCTGGATCTGGACCTTCTCGGCGTGGCCGGAGCCCGCGACGGTCTTCTTGATCAGGTTCGCCGCGTACTCGAACACCGGCAGCCCGGCGAGCGCCGGGACCACCAGCGCCATGGCCCGGGCATGGCCGAGCTTGAGCGTCGCCTGGGCGTCCTTGTTGACGAAGGTCTCCTCCACGGCGACCTCGTCGGGCCGCACGGCCTCGACGATGCGGCTGATGCCCTCAAACAGCTCGCGCAGCCTCAGGGCCAGCGGAAGGTCGCCGTCCGACGTGACGACACCGCAATCGCCGTAGGTGAGCTTCACCCCCTGCGCGGTGATGAGGCCCCAGCCAGTGCGGCGGAGCCCGGGATCGATGCCGAGGATGCGGACGGCGCTGGACATGGTGCTCCACGGCTCGACGAACGGCCCGAAGCTGCCGTACGTATCGTGAACGCTTGGTTTCACCAAGGCGCGCGAATTCCGAGGATGACCATGAGCGCGGACGCCCCGATCAGCCGCTTCCCGGTACCGAAGCTCTCGGACATGCCGGAGGATCTCCGGGCCCGGATCGCCCTGGTGCAGGAGAAGGCGGGCTTCGTGCCGAACATCTTCCTGGCGCTGGCCCACCGCCCGGACGAGTTTCGAGCCTTCATGGCCTATCACGACGCGCTGATGGACCGGCCCGGCGGCCTGTCCAAGGCCGACCGCGAGATGATCGTGGTGGCCACCAGCGCGGCCAACCAGTGCCTCTACTGCGTGGTCGCCCATGGGGCGATCCTGCGGGTCCGGGCCAAGAACCCGCTGATCGCCGATCAGGTCGCGGTCAATTACGCCAAGGCCGACATCACCCCGCGCCAGCGCGCCATGCTGGCCTTCGCGGTGAAGGTCGCGACGGCCTCCCAGGCGGTCGGCGCGGCGGACCACGCTGCGCTCGCCGAGCACGGCTTCAGCCCGGAGGACATCTGGGACATCGCGGCGATCACCGCCCTCTTTGCCCTTTCCAACCGGATCGCCAGCGTGGCGGATCTGCGGCCGAACGTCGAGTTCTACGCGATGGGCCGCTGAGCCCGCGTCAGCCGCGCCGGCCCAGCAGGATCAGCGCCGTCCCGGCGAGGCAGACGGCGCTGCCCGCGAGGTCCCAGCGATCGGGCCGCTGTCCCTCGGCGAGCCACAGCCACATCAGCGAAGCGGCGACGTAGACCCCGCCATACGCCGCGAAGGTGCGTCCCGCCGCCGGACTGTCCACCAGCGTCAGCAGGCCGGCGAACGCCGCTAGGGAGGCCAGGCCGGGCAGGACCCACCAGACGGAGCGGCCGAGCCGCAGCCAGGACCAGAACGCGAAGCATCCGGCGATCTCCGCGAAGGCGGCGCCGGCATAGGCCAGGATGGTCATCGGCCCAGCTTGGCACGGGGGACTGCGCGGCGCGAATCGAACGACGTCCGTGCGAGCCGTCGTGTGCATTAAGGGCGCGGCAAGACTCATTCGATCGATTGAACGCATGACCGCGTCCCTCACGACCGACGACCTGATGCTGATTCCGGGCGACCCGCGCCTGCGCGAACTCGTCCGGGCCTGGACGGAGGGGCTCGCGCGTGAGCGGCGGATGTCGCCCAACACCGTAGAAGCCTACGGGCGCGACCTGCGCCAGTTCCTCCGCCATCTGGCGTCGCGTCAGGGCACGCCCACGATCCCGATGCTCGTCGCCCTGAAGGTTCGCGACATCCGCGCCTTCATGGCCGCGCGCCGGGCCGACGAGGTGTCCGGCCGCTCGCTGATGCGCATGCTCGCCGGATTGCGCTCCTTCGCGCGCTACCTGGAACGGGAGGGCCACGGCACCGTCTCGGCGCTGGGCGGCGTGCGCTCGCCCAAGGTCCCGCGGCGCCTGCCCCGCCCCCTGCCCGTGCAGGCCGCCGTTGCACTCACCGATACGGGCATTCGGGCCGGCGAGGAGCGCGAGCCCTGGGTGCTCGCCCGGGACGCCGCGGTGCTGGCGCTCCTCTACGGGGCAGGCCTGCGCATCTCGGAGGCCCTCGGCCTTGCCCGTCGCGACGCGCCCCTGCCCGGCAGCGATCAGGTCACGGTGCTCGGCAAGGGTGGCAAGCAGCGCATGGTGCCGATCCTGCCGGTGGTGGCGCGGGCGGTCGCCGATTACGTGGCCGCCTGTCCGCTGCCGCTGCCGCCGGACGGCCCGCTCTTCGTCGGAGCCCGGGGCGGGCCCCTCTCGCCGCGGATCATCCAGTACACCGTCGCCCGGGCTCGCGGCGCCCTCGGCCTGCCCGACAGCGCCACGCCACACGCCCTGCGCCACTCGTTCGCGACGCATCTGCTCGCCCGCCAGGGAGAATTGCGAGCCATCCAGGAACTTCTGGGGCACGCCTCGTTGTCGACCACGCAGCTTTACACCCACGTCGACGCCGCCCGGCTGATGAGTGCCTACGCGTCCGCCCACCCGCGGTTTAGCCGCTAATTCATCCGGTTTGAGCAGCAGTTATTGATTCCGAGTGTAGGGGATTTAGGGCTGATAACCTCAAGTCTGAGTGAACAGCCGATTTTTTTAAGATCTTCGTCACGATCTAAGTCCACTGTCAGCGTCAGGGAACGGATCGGCTCGGACGGACGCCATGGGGCTCGAAGACAGGAGGAGGTCGGCGCGTGTCGTGATCGCGGATTGCGATGCGGGTCGACGCGACTCTCTGCGAACGGTGGTGCAGCGCTTCGATCCGCAGGCCGTCATCGACGAGGCAACCTCCGGCCAAGCCCTGTGCGACATCCTGCTCCAGCACCGCCCCACCCTCGCCTTCGTCGGGCTGCAGCTCGAGGATCTCAGCGGACCCGAGGCCGTGGCAGTCGCCCGCCGGGCCGGGGCCGAGCCGCCTTGCCTGGTCTTGGTGGCGACCCGCGTCATGCCGCACTGGCAGGAGATCGCCACCAGTCTCGGGGCCTACGAGGTCCTGAAGACGCCCCTCGACCCGAGTCATATCGAGCAACTCCTGCACGCCGATGTCCGACGCCGGGCGCCGACACGGGCGCTCCTCGCCTGCTCGACCCCGGCCGGCCGCTCGGCGATCAGCCGCGTGGTGGCCCGGAGCGGCTTCGCGATCGAACTCGACGAGACCGATGATGGGCGCCATGCCCTGAAGCAGCTGAAGCTCGCGTCCTACGACTTCGCCTTCATCGACGTGAAGCTCAACGGAATCGACGGGCTTGAACTCGCCTGCCAGATCCAGCCCCTCGGGCTCGCCACGCGGATCACCCTGCTGACCACCGCCGAGCTGGAGTCGGTCGCCCAGGCGGGCCGCTACTTCGGCGTCGACGCGGTGCTGCGAATGCCGTTCTACGCCCGCGACATCGACCTCGCCCTGCACAACGCGTTGGGTCTCCGCCGGCCGTATCTGCTGAATGCGCTGACCGCGCCGCCCGCGCCGAGCGCCTTGCTGCGGATCGCCGACCTGCCGAACGCCCGGCGCAAGATCGCCTGATCCCGCGCCACCTACGGCTTCAGCCTGCCGTGACCGCGAAGCGGGCCTCGCGAGCGACGCTCCACGGGTCCCGGAGCGATCTGGAGGCCCCCATCGAGGCCTCCGCTGCGCTTCGGCACTAGCACGAGAGGGCGTGTCTGAGATCCACGCCCGGTACACCGGACTGAGTGGACGCCCGGCGTCCCCCCTTCGGTCAGACGTGGATGGCGCGCTTGTTCACGGCCAGCGCGGCTTCCTTGACGGCTTCCGTGAGCGTCGGGTGCGCGTGACAGGTCCGGGCGATGTCCTCCGACGAGGCGCCGAACTCCATCGCGACCGCCACCTCGGCGATCAGGTTGCCGGCATCCGCGCCGACGATGTGCACGCCGAGCACCCGGTCGGTCTGGGCGTCCGCCAGCACCTTCACGAAGCCGTCCGTGGTGCCGTTCGCCTTGGCCCGGCCGTTGGCCGTGAAGGGGAACTTGCCGGCGTTGTAGGCGACGCCGTCCTTCGTCAGCTCCTCCTCGGTCTTGCCCACCGAGGCGACCTCCGGGAACGTGTAGACCACGTTGGGGATCACGCCGTAATTCACGTGGCCGGACTGGCCGGCCAGCATCTCGGCCACCGCCACACCCTCGTCCTCGGCCTTGTGGGCGAGCATCGGGCCGGCGATCACGTCGCCGATGGCGTAGATGCCGGTGACGTTGGTGGCGTAGTGCGAATCCGTCTGGATGCGCCCCTTGTCGTCGCGCTGAACGCCGACCGTGTCGAGGCCGAGCCCTTCCGTGTAGGGCACCCGGCCGATGCAGACGAGGACCACGTCCGCCTGCAGCGATTCCGCCGCGCCGCCCCCGGCCGGCTCGACGGTGACGCTCGCACCCTTCTTGCCGACCTCGACGCCCGTCACCTTGGTGGACAGCTTGAAGGCGATGCCTTGCTTGGTCAGGATCCGCTGGAACTGCTTGCCGACCTCGCCATCCATGCCGGGCAGCACGCGATCCAGGTACTCGACCACCGTGACCTCGGAGCCGAGCCGACGCCAGACCGAGCCTAGTTCGAGACCGATCACCCCGGCGCCGATGACGAGGAGCTTCTTCGGCACCCGATCGAGGTCGAGGGCGCCGGTCGAGGAGACCACGATCTTCTCATCGATGGTGACGCCGGGCAGGCGTGCCACGTCGGAGCCGGTGGCGATGACGATGCTCTTGGTCTCCAGCATCTGGTTGCCGCCATCCTCGGCGATGACCTCGACGCGGCCCGCCCCGGCGATCCGGCCGGTGCCGTGGAAGGTGTCGACCTTGTTCTTCTTCAGCAGGAACTCGACGCCCTTGGTGTTGCCGGCGACGCCCTCGGCCTTGAACGCCATCATCTTCTTCAGGTCGAGCTTCGGCGTGCCGACATCGATGCCGAGATCGGCGAAGTGCTTGTTGGCCTCCTCGAATGCCTCGGAGGCGTGGAGCAGCGCCTTCGACGGGATGCAGCCGACGTTGAGGCATGTGCCCCCGTGCGTCGCGCGCTTCTCGACGACCGCGGTCCGCAGGCCGAGCTGCGCCGCGCGGATCGCGCAGACGTAGCCGCCGGGACCGGTGCCGATGACGACGAGATCGTAGGACATGCAGGTTCGCTTCCGCTCGGTCGTGCCGCGTCGCTGACGGGCATGGAATGTCAGGTCGGGTCGAGGCTCAGCGGCCGCCGCCGACGTCGAGGATGGCGCCCGTGGTGTAGGAAGCCTCCTCCGAGAGGAGCCACACGATCGGCGCGGCGACCTCCTCGGCGGTGCCCGCCCGGCCGATCGGGACGCCAGGTCCAAGGCGCTCCACGCGGTCAGGCTCACCGCCGCTGGCGTGAATCTCAGTGGCGATGATGCCGGGCGCCACCGCGTTGACGCGGATGCCTTCGGCGGCCACCTCGCGGGCGAGGCCGATCGTCAGTGAATCGATCGCGCCCTTCGAGGCGGCGTAGTCCACGAACTGGCCGGGACCGCCCAGCCGCGCCGCCACCGAGGACAGGTTCACGATCGCGCCCCCGGTCCCGCCGCGCTTCGTGGACATCCGCCGCACCGCCTCGCGGGCGCAGAGGAAGCTGCCGACCACGTTGGTGGTCATCATCCGCTGCAGGCGGGTGAGGCTCATGTCGGCGACGTCGGACTTCACGTCGACCACGCCGGCATTGTTGACCAGCGCCGTGAGCCGACCGAGCCCGTCGGCGGCCTGGAACAGGGCAATCACGTCGGCCTCGCTGCCGACATCGCCCTTCACGGCCAGCGCCTTGCCGCCCCTGGCGGTGATCGTGTCGACTATGCCTTGCGCCGCGGCGGCGTCCGACACGTAGCTCAGGCAGACCGCATAGCCGCGCTCGGCCAGGAGCAGCGCCACGGCCCGGCCGATGCCGCGGCTGCCGCCGGTGACGATGGCGACCCTGTTCTCAGCGCCCGACATGACAGCCTCAGAGGTCCAGCACGAGGCGAGCCGGATCCTCCAGCGCCTCCTTGACCCGCACGAGGAAGGTCACGGCCTCCTTACCGTCGACGATGCGATGGTCGTACGACAGGGCGAGGTACATCATCGGCCGCGCCTCGATCTTGCCGGCGCGGACCACCGGGCGCTCCTCGATGCGGTGCATGCCGAGGATGCCCGATTGCGGCGCGTTGAGGATCGGCGTCGACATCAGCGAGCCGTAGATGCCGCCGTTGGTGATCGTGAAGGTGCCGCCCTGCATCTCCTCGATGGAGAGCTTGCCGTCGCGGGCCTTCTTGCCGAAGCCGGCGATCTTCTTCTCGATGCCGGCGATCGACAGGTCGTCGGCGTCGCGCACCACCGGGACGACGAGGCCCTTATCGGTGCCGACCGCGATGCCGATATGGTAGTAGTTCTTGTAGACGAGGTCCTGCCCGTCGATCTCGGCGTTCACCGCCGGCACGTCCTTGAGGGCGCCGATCACCGCCTTAGTGAAGAAGCCCATGAAGCCGAGCTTCGTGCCGTGCTTCTTCTCGAAGATGTCCTTGTACTGGCTGCGCATCGCCATCACGGCCGACATGTCGACGTCGTTGAACGTCGTCAGCATCGCAGCCGTGTCCTGCGCGTCTTTGAGGCGGCGCGCGATGGTCTGGCGGAGCTTCGTCATGCGCACGCGCTCCTCGCGCGCGGCATCGTCCGGCGCCGAGGGGGCACGCGGCAGGGTCGGACGGGCCTCCTTGGCGGGTGCCGCAGACGGGGCCGGGCCCTTGGCGATGGCGCCGAGCATGTCGCCCTTGGTGACGCGGCCGTCCTTGCCCGATCCGTTCACGCCCGACGGATCGACGCCGGATTCGCGGGCTAGCTTGGCCACCGCCGGGCCGTTGTCGCCCGCCGGGCGCTGCTGCGCTGCTGGGGCGGCCGCGTCGCCGTGGTTTCCGTAGCCGGCCGAGGATTCCTGGGCCGGCGCCTCGGCCTTGTCGGAGGAAGCGGCCTTCGGGGCCTCGCTGCGGGTCTCGGTCTTGGACTCGGCCGCCTTCGGAGCTGCCTTCTTGGCCGGCGCTGCGCCCGCCCCGGCCTCGACGATCGAGCCGAGGAGCGCGCCGGGCTCCACGGTCTCGCCGTCCTTGACGAGAATCTCGCCGAGCTCACCCGCCGCCGGAGCGTTGACCTCCAGGGTCACCTTGTCGGTCTCGAGTTCGACGATCGGCTCGTCGGCCGCGACCGTGTCGCCCGGCTTCTTGAACCAGCGGCCGATGGTGGCCTCGCTCACGGATTCGCCGAGCGTCGGGACGAGGATGTCGGTTGCCATAGGTCTTGCACTTCCGGATCGGTTCGGCCGTGCCGGACGGCCAGGAGTGAGAGGCGGCGGCCGGAGCAGGCCGCCGCCAAGTCCCAAGAAATCAGACCGCCAGGGCCTCGTTGAGGAAGGCCTGGAGCTGCGCCTGGTGCTTCGACATCTGGCCGACCGCCGTGGAGGCGGAGGCCGGACGGCCGACGTAGCGGGCGCGCTTCACCGCGGAGCCGGCCTGGCCGAGCACCCATTCGAGGTAGGGCTCGACGAAGGACCAGGAGCCCATGTTCTTGGGTTCCTCCTGGCACCAGATCACGTCGGCGTTGCGGAAGCGCGCCATCTCGTTGGCCAGCGCCTTCAGCGGGAACGGGTAGAGCTGCTCGACGCGCATCAGGTAGATGTCGTTGAGGCCGCGCTTCTCCCGCTCCTCCAGCAGGTCGTAGTAGACCTTGCCGGAGCACAGCACGACGCGGCGGATCTTGTCGTCGCGCACCAGCTTGTTCTGCGCGCCCTCCTCCTCGGCGTCGTCCCAGAGCACGCGATGGAAGGTCGAGCCCTCGGCGAGCGCGTCGAGGTTCGAGACGGCGCGCTTGTGGCGCAGCAGCGACTTCGGCGTCATCAGCACCAGCGGCTTGCGGAAGTCCCGCTTCAGCTGGCGGCGCAGGATGTGGAAGTAGTTCGCCGGCGTCGTGACGTTGGCGACCTGCATGTTGTCCTCGGCGCAGGCCTGGAGGTAGCGCTCCAGGCGGGCGGAGGAGTGTTCGGGCCCCTGCCCCTCGTAGCCGTGCGGCAGCAGCAGCACGAGGCCGGACATGCGCAGCCACTTGCGCTCGCCGGACGCGATGAACTGGTCGATCACCACCTGGGCGCCGTTGGCGAAGTCGCCGAACTGCGCCTCCCACAGGACCAGGGCGTTCGGCTCGGCCAGCGAGTAGCCGTACTCGAAGCCGAGCACCGCCTCCTCGGAGAGCATCGAGTTGATGATCTCGATGGACGCCTGCCCCTCGCGGATGGAGTTGAGCGGCGTGTAGCGCTGCTCGTTCTCCTGATCGATCACCAGGGCGTGGCGCTGCGAGAAGGTGCCGCGCTCGACGTCCTGGCCCGAGAGCCGGACCCGGTTGCCGTCGAGGAGGGTCGCCCCGAAGGCCAGCGCCTCGGCGGTCGCCCAGTCGATGCCCGCCCCGGTTTCCACCGCTTTGGCGCGGTTGTCCATGAAGCGCTGGATCGTCCGGTGCAGGTGGAAGCCCGGGGGCACCTGCGTGATCCTGCGGCCGATCTCCTGGAGGGTCTCCGCCGAGACGGCGGTACGGCCGCGGCGCGGATCGTCCACGTCCTCGTGCACGGCCTTCACGCCGGACCAGCGCCCGTCGAGCCAGTCGGCCTTGTTCGCCTTGTAATTGTTGGCGACGTCGAGCTCGCTGTCGAGCATCCCGCGGAACTCGGCCTTTCGGGCGTCGAGCGCCTCCTGGGTCACGGAGCCGTTCTCGACGAGCTTGCGGCCGTAAGTCTCCAGCACCGACGGGTGCTTGCGGATCCGCTGGTACATCTTCGGCTGGGTGAAGGCCGGCTCGTCGCCCTCGTTGTGGCCGAAGCGGCGGTAGCACAGCATGTCGATCACGACCGGCTTGCCGAACTTCTGCCGGTACTCGACCGCGACCTTCGCGGCGAAGGTGACGGCCTCGGGATCGTCGCCGTTGCAGTGGAAGATCGGCGCCTCGACCATCTTGGCGACGTCGGACGGGTAGGGCGAGGAGCGCGAGAAGCGCGGATCGGTGGTGAAGCCGATCTGGTTGTTGATGATGAAGTGGATGGAGCCGCCGGTGCGGTGACCCTTCAGGCCCGACAGGCCGAAGCACTCCGCCACCACGCCCTGGCCCGCGAAGGCGGCGTCGCCGTGGATCAGGAGCGGCAGCACCGTGCGGCGCTCGATGTTGGGCTTGGCCCACTGGTCCTGCTTGGCGCGGACCTTCCCGAGCACCACCGGATCGACGATCTCGAGGTGCGACGGGTTGGCGGTGAGCGACAGGTGGACGTTGTTGCCGTCGAAGGCGCGATCCGAGGACGCGCCCAGATGGTACTTCACGTCGCCCGAGCCCTCGACCTCGGCCGGGGAGGCCGAGCCGCCCTTGAACTCGTGGAACACCGCCCGGAAGGGCTTGGCCATCACGTTGGTGAGCACGTTGAGCCGGCCGCGATGGGCCATGCCGAGCACGATCTCGCGGACGCCGAGCGCGCCGCCGCGCTTGATGATCTGCTCCAGCGCCGGGATCATCGACTCGCCGCCGTCGAGACCGAAGCGCTTGGTGCCGGTGTACTTGAGGTCCAGGAATTTCTCGAAGCCCTCGGCCTCGATCAGCTTGTTGAGGATCGCCCGGCGGCCCTCGGGGGTGAAGGAAATCTCCTTGTCCTTGCCCTCGATGCGCTCTTGGATCCACGCCTTCTCGGCGGGGTCGGAGATGTGCATGAACTCGACGCCGAGCGTCTGGCAGTAGGTCCGCTCTAGGATGTCGACGATCTCGCGGATCGTGCCGAACTGGAGGCCGAGCACGTTGTCGAGGAAGATCGGGCGGTCCCAGTCGCTTTCCTGGAAGCCGTAATGCTGCGGGTGCAACTCCTCGTGGTCGCCACGCGGGGCGAGGCCCAGCGGGTCGAGCTTGGCGTGCAGGTGGCCGCGCATGCGGTAGGAGCGGATCAGCATGATCGCCCGCACCGAATCCTTCGTCGCCTGTTCCACCGAGACGCCGGTGGTGGCCGTGACGCTGTCCTGCGGCTTTCCGGGCTTGGCCTCCTTGGCCTCGCGCGCGACGATCTTGTCGCCGATCGCCTTCTCCAGCGCGCCCCAGTTGCCATCGAGCGCCGAGACCAATTCGCCGTTCAGCGGCACCGGCCAGTTCGGCCGCTCCCAGGAGGCGCCGGCGGCGTTCTTCTCGACCAGGGTCTCGTCCTCGCCGAGACCCTTGAAGAAGGTCTGCCATTCCGGATCCACGGAGGACGGGTTGCGGGCGTAGGCCGCCTGCAAGTCCTCGATGTAGGCGGCGTTGGCGCCGTAGAGGAACGAGGTTTCGAGGAGCGCTTCGTTCACGTCCTGGCGTGCCATGGTGCGTCCATCCTGTCGCGCGGGCAGGAGCCCTGCCCTTCGGGATCTCCGTCAGCGCGGCGGAGCGCCCTCAAACCGAAACGGGGCGGGTGACCGCCCCGCTGAAATCGTCTGCACGCCCGATATGGGGGTTGCGGCCCTGCGATGGCCGCAACGCAGGCGCGCGGGGCCTCAGCCCTTCAAAACCTCGACGAGCGTGGAGCCCAGCCGGGCCGGCGACGGCGACACGCGGATGCCCGCGGCCTCCATGGCGGCGATCTTGTCCTCGGCGCCGCCCTTGCCGCCCGAGATGATCGCGCCGGCATGGCCCATGCGGCGGCCCGGAGGCGCCGTGCGGCCGGCGATGAACCCGACCATCGGCTTCTTGCGCCCGCGCTTGGCCTCGTCCTTCAGGAACTGCGCCGCCTCTTCCTCGGCCGATCCGCCGATCTCGCCGATCATCACGATCGACTCGGTCTTCGGGTCGGCGAGGAACAGCTCCAGCACGTCGATGAATTCGGTACCCTTCACCGGATCGCCGCCGATGCCGACCGCGGTCGTCTGGCCGAGGCCGGCATTGGAGGTCTGGAACACCGCCTCGTAGGTCAGCGTGCCCGAGCGGGACACGATGCCGACGGAGCCGGGCCGGAAGATGTTGGCCGGCATGATGCCGATCTTCGACTCGCCGGCCGTGACGATGCCCGGGCAATTCGGCCCGACGAGGCGCGACTTCGAGCCGGTGAGCGCCCGCTTCACCCGAACCATGTCGAGCACCGGAATGCCCTCCGTGATGCAGACGATCAGCGGCACCTCGGCGGCGATCGCCTCGCAGATCGCATCCGCCGCGCCCGGCGGCGGCACGTAGACCACCGAGGCCTCGGCGCCCGTGGCCTCGCGGGCCTCGGCCACCGTGTCGAACACCGGCAGGCCGAGATGGCTTGAGCCGCCCTTACCGGGCGACGTGCCGCCGACCATCTTGGTGCCGTACGCGATGGCCTGCTCGGAGTGGAAGGTCCCGTTCTTGCCGGTGAAGCCCTGGCAGATGACCTTGGTGTTGGCGTCGATCATCACCGACATGATCAGGCTCCCTTCACGGCGGCGACGATCTTCTGGGCGGCGTCGTCGAGGTCGTCCGCCGGGATGACGTTGAGGCCCGAGTTGCGGATGATGGCCTTGCCCTGCTCGACGTTGGTGCCCTCCAGGCGCACCACCAGCGGCACCTGCAGGCCCACCGCCTTCACGGCGGCGATCACGCCGTTGGCGATCACGTCGCACTTCATGATCCCGCCGAAGATGTTGACGAGGATCCCCTTCACGTTCGGGTCGGCGGTGATGATCTTGAACGCCGCCGTGACCTTCTCCTCGGAGGCGCCGCCGCCGACATCGAGGAAGTTCGCCGGCTCCTCGCCGTAGAGCTTGATGATGTCGAGCGTCGCCATGGCGAGGCCGGCGCCGTTGACCATGCAGCCGATCGTGCCGTCGAGCGCGATGTAGGCGAGGTCGTACTTGGACGCCTCGATCTCCTTGGCGTCCTCCTCGGTCTCGTCGCGGAGCGCCATGATGTCCGCGTGCCGGTAGAGGGCGTTCGAATCGAAGGCCATCTTGGCGTCGAGGCACTTGAGGTGCCCGTCGGCGGTCAGCACCAGCGGGTTGATCTCCAGCAGGCTCATGTCCTTGGCCACGAAGGCCGCATAGAGCTTCTCGGTCAGCGCGGCCGCTTCCTTGGCCTGGGCGCCCGACAGGCCCAGCGCCTTGGCGACGGCGCGGCCGTGATGGGGCATCACGCCCGTGGCCGGGTCGACCGCGATCGTGTGGATCTTCTCGGGCGTGTCGTGGGCGACCGCCTCGATGTCCATGCCGCCCTCGGTGGAGACCACGAAGGCGACGCCGCCGGTGGCGCGGTCGACCAGCATCGAGAGGTAGAACTCTTCGGCGATCTGCGCGCCTTCCTCGATGTAGAGGCGGTTGACCTGCTTGCCGGCCGGGCCGGTCTGGATCGTCACCAGCGTCTGGCCGAGCATCTCGCTGGCATATTGCTTCACCTCGTCGATCGACTTGGTGACGCGCACGCCGCCCTTGGCACCCTCAGGTGCGCCCTTGAAGGTGCCCTTCCCGCGGCCGCCCGCGTGGATCTGGCTCTTCACGACCCAGACCGGGCCGCCGAGCTCCTTGGCGGCGGCCTCGGCCTCCGACGGGTTGAAGATGGCCACGCCGCGGGAGACGGGCAGACCGAACTCCTTCAGCACGGCCTTGGCCTGATATTCATGGATATTCATCGGAGCCTCGTAGGGAGGAGCGAATAGGTGGCAGCGGGCGGCGCGTAGAGAAATCGAGCGATTGGGATTCGAATCTCCGAACGCTACGCGCTGCCCGGTCTCCGCTTACCGGTCAGGCGAGGTTGCTGTCGACGCCCTTGCAGGCCTCGATCAGGCCCGTCACCGAGGCGACCGACTTCTCGAACATCGCCTTCTCGGCGGCGTCGAAGGTCACTTCCAGCACGCGCTCCACGCCGTTGGCGCCGATCACGATCGGCACGCCGATGAACATGCCCTTCACCCCGTACTGGCCGTCGAGGTAGGCGGCGCAGGGCAGGACCCGCTTCTTGTCGCGCAGGTAGCTCTCCGCCATGGCGATGGCGGAGGCCGCGGGCGCGTAGAAGGCCGAGCCGGTCTTGAGCAGGTTGACGATCTCGCCACCGCCCTTGCGGGTGCGGTCGACCATGGCGTCGAGCTTCTCCTGGGTGGTCCAGCCGAGCTTGACGAGGTCGGTCAGCGGCACGCCCGCGACCGTGGAGTAGCGGGTCAGCGGGACCATGTCGTCGCCGTGGCCACCGAGCACGAAGGCCGTGACGTCCTCCACCGAGACCTTGAACTCCTCCGCGAGGAAGTGGCGGAAGCGGGCCGAGTCGAGAACGCCGGCCATGCCGACGATCTTGTTGGTGGGCAGGCCGGAGAACTTCTGCAGCGCCCACACCATCGCGTCGAGCGGGTTAGTGATGCAGATCACGAAGGCGTCCGGCGCGTAGGTCTTGATGCCCTCGCCCACCGCCTGCATGACCTTGAGGTTGATCCCGATCAGGTCGTCGCGGCTCATGCCGGGCTTGCGCGGCACGCCGGCGGTGACGATCACCACGTCGGCGCCCTTGATGGCGGCGTAGTCGCTGGCACCCGCATAGGTCGCGTCGAAGCCCTCGACCGGGGCGGCCTCGGCGATGTCCAGTGCCTTGCCCTGCGGCACGCCGTCGACGATGTCGAACAGCACCACGTCCCCGAGATCCTTGAGGCCTGCCAGAAGAGCCAGGGTGCCACCGATCTGGCCGGCACCGATGAGGGCGATCTTGTTGCGCGCCATGTCGGATTCGTCTCCGCTGCGTGTCGAGGTCGATGCTGCGTCGGGCGATGCCGGGGCTGCTCGTCAGCCTGTTGCGGACCCGGCTTCGCCGCTCTGAAATCTGCGCGGCTGTGTGGCCGAAAAGCACCGCCGCTTCAACCCGATGCCGGGCGTCGAGGCCCCTCGTCCTTTAGACCGGGGCGGCCGGACAACCGCCGGCCCGCATATGGAAACGTCAACGTGGCGAAGGTTTTAGGTGCACTGCACCCAGCCGATGGCGTGCCGCAAAGCTTGGATGACAGATATGAAAAGCTGTCATTTTGTGGTCTCCCGCGCCGACCTGTCGATCGACTGGCCGGAAACGCAGAAGGCCCGGACGCAAGGTCCGGGCCTTCACAGAGACAGCGGCTTGGCGACGAGTCAGAGCACGCCGGAGCGCAAAACCCGTTGGATCGCGTGGATCACGGCGCCGAACCGGGCTTCGATCAGATCGCGCGGCACCTCCGCATCGTGCTGAATCGCCAGCGGATGCGTGAACCGGTAGCTCGCGTCGAAGATGTAGGCGATCGCCCGCTCGCGGTCCCGCGCCGAGAAGATCCCCGAGGTGATCCCCTCTTCGACCACGCGCTCGACGAGGCTGCGCAGGCGCACCCGGTGCCGGCGGGCGATCGGACGGGCCGCCACGGTGGCGTCGAGATGCACCGCGAACAGGTTCGGCTCGTCGAACAGCGCGTCGCGCTGGACCGTCGCCAGGGCCGTCAGCAGCCGCTCGATCTTGTCGTCGGCCGGATCCGGGGCGTCGGCGATCCCGGCGAGCCGGGCCTCGACTTCGCGGAGCCATCGGCCCGCCACCGCGTCGAGAAGCGCGTCTTTCGACGGGAAGTAACGGTAGACATTGGCGTGCGTCATGCCGGCTTCGGCAGCAACGGCCACGACCGTCACACGCTTGGGCCCAAGGCGTGAGAGATGCTCGGTGGCGATGCCGAGCAACCTGACATCCGCCGCCACAGGGGTGCGGGGCCGCTGCGTGCCGGCATCGCCGGCGTCGCGGATCGGGCCGGTCTCGGCGTCGTCGGTTCCAGGAAGCTTGGCCTTGGCGGCGAGCGACTCTTCCTTGGACCCGGCAGACTCTGGCTTGAGAAACGGAAGAGGAAGGCGGGAAGTGGACAGGTGGTAGGGCGAGACGGACCCCCATCATACCGGCTGAAGCGTCCCGGCGCTTCGCGTTGACGTTGCGGCTTCCCCCCGGGAGCCCGGTTACCTGAGCGGATTAGGACCGCTTAAACATCCCTATGTGTCAGTTTGCCTTGAGAAGGCAACAAATTTTTCTCGTTATCACCTGCATCAGAAGCGGTTCTTCCACGACCTTAGAGCGACGAAGACGATTTCGGGGTCACTTTCTGGCGGCATGCCGACGGATTTGGCCAGGGCGGGCAGCGCGCTGCGCAGGAACGGGTTGGTCGCCCGCTCCGCCCCCATGGTCGACGGAATGAGGAAACGGCCTTCCGCCTTCGCCCGCTCGGCCTCCGCGAAACGCGCCTTGAGATCCGGGTTTTCCGGATCCGCCGCGAGGGCGAAGCGCGCGTTGGAGAGTACGTAGTCGTGGCCGCTGAACACCTGGGCTGCGTCGGGCAGCTCGTCGAAGCGCCGCAGCGACCGGTAGAGGGTTTCTGGCGGGCTCTCCATCACGCGGCCGCAGCCCAGCGTGAACAGCGTGTCGCCGGCACAGACGATCCCGGCCTGCGCGAACCAGTAGGTGACGTGGTCGGCGCAGTGGCCCGGCGTCTCCCAGACCTGCGCTTCCAGATCGCCTACCTGCACCGTGTCGCCCTCGCGCACCGTGACGTCCACCTGCGGGACCGCGTCGCCGGCCCTGGCGGGTGCGACGACCCGCGCGCCGGTGGCCTGTTTGACCGCCGGGATGCCTTCGACGTGGTCGCCGTGCCGGTGGGTGACGAGGATGTCGGTGAGCCGCCAACCGGTCTCGTCCAGCGCTGTCAGGACCGGCCCGGCCTCCGGCACGTCGATCGCCGCGCAGGCACCGGTGGCGGGATCGCGGATCAGGACGCCGATATTATCGCTGCGACAGAGGAAGGTGCGGATCTCGGTCTCGGCCGCCATCGGATGAAGATCCTCCGTTCCGCGCGAAAGCTGCCGCGGTGAACGGGCGGCGGTGTGGCCGGGTTCCTTCGCCGCTTGCCCCGGGCCGTCCGGCTCACCATTGAGTACGGTGAACGTTCCGGCCCCGGTGTCCTGTCCTTTCATGCGTCTCGACGTCAATGGCTTGCGGGCCTTCTACGCCAGCCCCCTGGGCCGCACGACGCATCGCGTGGTCGGCCGCGCGCTGCACGAGTTCCTGGGCTCGGTGTCGGGCCTGCGCGTGCTCGGGATCGGCTACGCCACCCCGTATCTGGGCCCGATCCACTGCATCGCCGAGCGGACGCTGGCCTTCATGCCGGCGACCCAGGGGGTGGTGAACTGGCCGAGCTCCGGCCGCTCCTGCGCGGCGCTGGCCGATCCGACGATGATGCCCCTGCCCGAGGCCGCAATCGACCGGGTCATCCTGGTCCACGCCCTCGAATCCGTGGAGAGCCCGACCGAACTGCTTCAGGAGGTGTGGCGGACGCTGACGCCGGGCGGCCGGATGATCCTGGTGGTGCCGAATCGGCGGGGGGTCTGGGCGCGCCGCGAGGCCACGCCCTTCGGCCACGGCCAGCCCTACAGCCGCTCGCAGCTCGGGCAGCTGATGCGCGACACCCTGTTCTCCCCCGTGAGCTGGTCGGAGACGCTCTACATGCCGCCCGTGCGCTCGCGCCTGATGCTGCGCACCGGCCCGGCCTGGGAATGGGTGGGCACCAGCCTGTCCCTGCCCTTCGCGGGTCTGCACGTGGTCGACGCGACGAAGCAGCTCTACCGGCCGGTCGCGGTCCAGCAGGTGCGGCGGGCGCGCCGCCTCGCGCCCGCGCGCGTGCTGGTACCGGCGCCCTCCCCGGGCTGAGTGTGACGTCCGCGCCATGTCTCGGAAGGCTTCGGTCGTCTAGACGGTCCACAACCGGGACCGATTCCGATGAGCATCGATTTCACCGCCCAGCAGTTCCTGCTCGCCCTCTCGGGCCTGATCTCGATCGTGAACCCGATCGGCGGCGCCTTCATCTTCGCGCAGGTGACAAGTGCCTACAGCCACGCCGACCGCGTGCTGCTGTCCCGCCGGATCGGCGTCTACGCCGCGCTGGTGATGCTCGGCGCCCTGTGGGCCGGCACGCCGATCCTCAACTTCTTCGGCGTGAGCCTCGGGGCGCTGCGTATCGCCGGTGGCCTCGTGGTGATGTCCTCGGCCTGGACCCAGCTCAACCGGCCGGAGGCGCGGGAGGCGCGCAAGCAGGCTGAGGCCTCGGGGTCGACGAGCCGGGCTGCGGCTCCGACCGAGCCGCAGGGCGACCCGGCGCCGGGCCCCCTCGCCGAGATCGCTTTTTTCCCCCTGACCCTGCCATTCACCACCGGGCCGGGCACGATCGCGGTCGCCATCACCCTCGGCGCGAACCGGCCCGCGGCCTACGCGGAGCGGCTCGGCTTCTACCTCGGCGTCACCCTGGCCGCCCTGGTGGTGGCCGCCGCCGTCGCCCTCCTCTACGCATCGGCCGACCGGGTGGTGGCGCTCATCGGGCCGGCCAGGGCCCGCGTCACAGGCCGCCTGTTCGCCTTCCTGCTGCTCTGCGTCGGCACGCAGATCCTGATCAATGGGCTCATCGACGTGTTCGCGCCGCTGGGTGCGGCGCGATGAGGTCGGGTCCGGCGCGGGCGGCGCCGATCAGATGATCGGCATCTCGCCGAGGCCGCCGAACAGGGCGGCGTGGCCCACGTAGTAGAGGAACAGGAAGGCCGCCAGCGCCGCCCCGTACCAGGCCGGCGCCATCAGCGCCTGCCGGGCCCGCACGGTTGCCGTTGCATCGTCGGCCGCGATGGCCAGGAGGACCACGATGATGCCGGAATGGCCGATGGCGTCGACCTTGCCGAACTCAAAGATCGCCGAGACGAAGATCGCCGCCAGGATGATCGCGGCGCTGCGCCGGACGAGGGGCGTCCAGATCAACGCGAAGGCCAGGGTGAACTCGATGACGCCGGCGGCCTGCATGAACAGCGCGGGCGTCGCGCCCATGGTCATCTGCGGCTTGGCGGCCAGCAGCGGATCGGTCCACTGCGGGTAGGCCCACTTCTCGATGGAGGCCCACATCAGGGTCACGGCGGCGGCGTAGCGCACGAGGTCGAGGGGGCGCAGGCCGAACGGATCCAGCCCGAGGCCCTGGATGATCAGGTAGGCGGCGATGCCGAGGAAGATCGGGTAGTCGGCGAGATGGAACAGGCCGTACTGCGCGGTGGCAAAGCTGAACAGGAAGACGATGCCGAGGCCGGTGAGCGGCATGGTCCGGCGCCAGATCAGGCAGCCTGCCATCGCCAGTTGCAGCCACGGGATCCAGGCCAGGTCGGTCTTGAGTTCCGGCGTGAGGATGATGCCGCCCAGGCTCCAGAGGGACACCAGGAAGAAGCCCAGCGTGCAGCGGACCAGAAGCTCGGTGTCGGTCCGGATCCGGGCGGTCACGCGATCGAGCGCCCTGAGCAGCGCACCGCCCAGCGGGGTCCCCTCGGCCAGGCAGCCCGCCATCAGGCAGACCAGGGCAAGACCGGTCAGCCACTCGAAGTCCGGGCACAGCACCTGCTCGAGACCCTGCGGCTGCCCGGCCACATCGTAGGCGCAGAACCACTTCACGTGGGC
>NZ_JBKFBO010000073.1:0-34018 GCF_053346215.1 Methylobacterium sp. A49B | reverse complement strand
CCCGGCCGTCTACAGCCCGATCGGACGACGCGCCGACGAGTTCGCCGTCGTCCGCGCCGGCCTGAACTACAAGTTCGGCTCGTACTGAGACCACGCCGCAGCGGTCGGGATCCCGACCGCTGCGCGCACCCCGCGCGATGCCGATCCGGCATCTGGAGAGGCCGCTTCCGCGAGGGGGCGGCCCCTTCGCCGTTCAGGCCGTGTCCTTCAGGCCGTCGTCCCTGCGATCGGACGAACCTCCCCGCTTGAGCTCGCAAGGACGACGATGCGCGGCAGGCTGCTCGGCGGCGACGGGGTCGTCCGGCCGGCTCAGTAGCCCTTCCAGAGGCCGGGGGTGGCGAGTTCGAGCAGGTGCCCGTCCGGATCGCGGAAGTAGACGCTGATGCCGCCCCGTGGCCAGCGCGTGCGCCCCTCGATGGTCACGCCGGAGGCCGCGAGATGGTCCTCCCAGGCCGCGAGGGCATCGACGTCGATGGAGAACGCCACATGGGCCGGACCGCGGCCGTCATGGGGCGGGATGAGGCCGCCCGGCGTCGCGATCGGCTGCAGGGAGCCGCCTTCCGGAAAGAGCAGCAGGACGCCGCGGCCGGCGACGTCGAAGCTCCGCATGCGGAAGTCGGTGTAAATGCAGGGCAACCCCATCGTGTCGCGGTAGAAGGCCTCCGCGCGGTCGAGATCCGCGACGTACAGCGCCGTCTCCAGGATGGCGTTGAGCTTGGGCATGACGACCTCCCGTCAGCCGCTCAGGCGCGGCGGCCCGCGGCCGCCCGGCGGGGATTCCGGCGTCGGGTCGCGGGCCTCACGGTCCCCCGGTGATCGCGCCGGCGATCACCATCTGCAGGGCCTCGAGGTCGATCCGCCCCGTGATCCGCGCGTAGCCCGACTCCGACAGGTCCACCTGCGGCGCGGGATCCTCCGCTTCGGCCTGGCGCTTCAGCTCCGCCAGGATGGCGTCCCGCACGGCGTCGTCCAGGGTCATGGTTCCCGCTCCCGGTCATCGGCGCGCCCGGCCCGCGGGATCCGATCCGGTGCGGATCGGCCCCGCGCCGGGCGATGCCTGCACCGGGGCCAACCGGCCGATCCCGGTCCCGGTTCGCGGCCGGCCCGCGCCCAGGCGGTCGCTCAGGCGGTCGATGGGCGCGGCGCGCCCGGGTCCGGCCGCGGGGTCCGGCCCGGGACCAGCGACAGGCCGGCGGAGGTCAGGGCGAACAGCACCAGGGGCACGAGGCTCAGGGTGAAGCTGCCGGTCCCGTCCTTGATGGCGCCGATCAGGTAGGGACCGAGGAAGCCGCCGAGGTTGCCCACCGCGTTGATCGCCGCGATGCTCGCCGCCGCCGTGGCGGGGGGCATCTGCTCGGTGGCGAGCGCCCAGAACGGACCTTTCAGCATATAGACGCCCACCGCCGCCACCGTCAGCGCGGCGACCACCGGACCGAGGCCCGTGAGCACCGTGCCGCCCGCGAGCCCCAGCGCCAGGACCAGGAACGAGAGCGCGAGGTGCCAGCGCCGCTCGGCGGTCTTGTCGCTGTGCCGGCCCCAGAGGATCATGGCCACCGAGGCGAAGCCGTACGGGATGCTGTTCAGGAGGCCGGTCTCGACATTGCCGAGGCCGAAGCTCTTCACGATTTGCGGCGTCCAGAACGAGAGCCCGTAGCTGCTCGCCGTCGAGCCGAAATAGATGGCGGCGAACAGCAGGAGCCGCCGGTCGCTCAGGATCTCCCGCAGCGGCGGCTTCGCCGGCTGGCCGCGCCGTGTGTTGCGCGCCGCCTCGGCCTGGAGCTGCCGCTCCAGCCAGTCCCGCTCGGCCGCCGGCAGCCAGGCCGCGTCGCGGGGGCCGTCCGGCAGCAGCCACAGGACCGCGACGGCGAGCAGCACCGCCGGCAACCCTTCGAGGATGAACAGCCACTGCCAGCCGGCGAGGCCGAAGCCCGTGACGTTGAGGAGCGCGCCGGAGATCGGCGAGCCGAGGAACGACGAGATCGGGATCGAGATCATGAAGACCCCGATGATCCGCGCCCGGTAGGCGGAGGGGAACCAGTAGGTGAGGTAGAGGATCACGCCGGGGAAGAAGCCGGCCTCGGCGAGCCCCAGCAGGAAGCGCAGGCCGATGAACGACCACGGCCCCTGCACGAGCGCCATGGCGGCGGAGATCAGCCCCCAGGTCGCCATGATCCGGGCGATCCAGAGCCGGGCCCCGAAGCGCTCCAGCATCAGGTTGCTGGGGATCTCCATCAGGAAGTAGCCGAGGAAGAAGATGCCGGCGCCCCAGCCGAATACGGTGGCCGACAGGCCGACATCGTGGTTCATCTGGATCGCCGCGAAGCCGACATTCACCCGGTCCAGGAACGAGACGAAGTAGGCGAGGATCAGGAACGGCACGAGCCGCCAGCCGATCCGGCGCATCGCCGAGCGTTCCAGGGCGGCCTCGTCCGGGGAGCCTGTCGCCAAGCCTGTCATCGAGCGTGTCCTCGTCGCGTCAGGGAATCCGCGCGGCGTCGAGGGCGTCGAGGCACCGCCGCGCTGGCGATGAGACGGACATCCCGGGCTTCCTCGCGGGCCGGTCGGCTCTGGCGGCGACCTGTGCCGACCCTGCTTAACCCGTTCCCGACGCGGCTGGGAAGCGCTCACGGAGCTTCAATGGACCGGATCTGTTGACCGTGACGGTGTATTCGTCTGGCAGGATACCGTGGAAGAACGCCGAACCGGCGACAGAGTAGGCTCTTGCAGAGGTGCCGCAGGGGCCGGTTGCCGGCTCGTCTTTCCGCGCGCAGCGAAGCAAACCAGGGATGCGGGGCCTCGGTCAGGCGGGGCGCCGCTGGATTGCTTCGCTGCGCGCGCAAAGACGCGAAGCCGATTCTGCACGATCCCTGGACAGGAACGCGACCGTTTCTCCGTTCGGGGAGCCGGAAGAAGGGCGCGCACGAGCCCCGACCCGCCGATCCCGCGCCATGGGCCAGGGCGGCGAAATCGGGTTCCCGCATTGCAACGCTTCGGTGTGTCGATTTCCGTGTAACGACAACGCCGTCGTTCCGGGCCCCGCTGCGCAGTCCCGGAACGACGGCGCTGTCGATCCGCGGTTCCGCCAAGCCTCGTCAACCCGCGTTCGTGGCCCTGCGCCTCACCCCTTCTTGACGTTCCAGAACACCGGCACGCCCTCGAGGACCCCCGTGAGCGACGGCTTGTACGAGGTCTGGTTGAAGTACTGCCCGAGGGGTAGGTAGGGCAGGTCGATGAAGGCCTGCTTCTGCAGGTCGCCCGCGAGCGCCTTCCGCGCGGCGGTGTCGGGCGCGTCGAGCCACTGATCCCGCAGGGCCTCGATCCTGTCGCTGGTGGGCCAGCCGATGGCGGCGGTCTGCCCCGTCCCGCGCAGGAAGGCGCTGACCGCCGGATTCGCCTGGTCGAGCCCGGCCCAGAAGGTGCAGAAGGCGCTCCAGCCGCCCTGCGCGACCGGGTCCTTCTTGGCGCGCCGCTGCACCACCGAGCCCCAGTCCATGATCTGGTAGTCGACATTGAAGCCGGCACGGGTGAGCATGTCGGCCGCGACGTCCGCCAGCGCCTTCAGGCTGGGGAAGTCGGAGGCGCCCATCAGCACCACCTTCTCGCCCTTGTAGCCGGCCGCCGCCAGCGCCGCCTTGGCGCCCGCATAGTCGCGCTTGGCCGTCAGCGCGTCGAGGCCGACATCGCTCGCCATCGGCAGGCCGGGACAGAAGAAGCCGGTCGGCACGTGGATCAGCTTGGGGTCGGTGCCGGTCACCGCCTGCATGAAGTCGGTCTGGTCGACGACCTTCAGCAGCACCTGCCGGATCGCCGGGTTGTCGAAGGGCGGCTGGAGCTGGTTCATCCGCAGGCAGCCGATCAGGCCGGTCGGGTCGGTGATCCGCGTCGTCAGCCCGCGCAGCGTGGGCACGAGATCGGCCGGCGGCTGCTCCCACCAATCCATCTCGCCCGTCTGCATGGCCGAGGCGGCGGTCGCCTGATCGGGGATGATGGTCCACTCGACCCGGTCGACGAAGGCGCGCTTGGGACCCGACGTCCATTGCGGCGTGCCGCCCTCGCGGGGGACATAGCCGTCGAAGCGCTCGTAGACCACCCGGGCGCCGACCACGCGCTCGTCCGCCTTGAAGCGGAACGGGCCGCTGCCGACCATCTCGGTCACCTGCGTGAACGGGTCGGTCTTCGCGAGGCGCTCCGGCATGATGGCGCAGATCGAGGAGCCGACCTTGCCGAGCGCGTCCGGCAGGAGCGCGAAGGGCTTCTTCAGGCGGAACTGGATCGTCCGGTCATCCGGGGCCGAGAGTTCGTCCGTGTAGGCCATGAGGGTCTGGCCCATGGCGTCGCGCTTGCCCCAGCGGGCGACGCTCGCCACACAGTCGCGGGCCAGTACGGGGCTGCCGTCGTGGAAGGTCAGCCCGGGCCGCAGGGTCAGGCGCCAGAGCTTGCCGTCGTCCTCGACCGTGTGGCCGGCCACCATCTGCGGCTGGGCCGCGTAGGCCGAATCCGTGCCGTAGAGCGTGTCGAACACCGCGAGCCCGTGATTGCGGGTGACGTAGGCGGTGGTCCAGATCGGATCGAGCACCGTCAGGTCGGCCTGCGGGATGAACTTGAGGGTCCGGGCGGCCGTACCCTGCGCCAGTGCCGGGGCCGCGAGAGCGGCGCCCGAGAGCGCCACGAAAGTCCGTCTGTTCAGCATGCCAGCCTGTTCCATCCGGTGAAGACCGATGGATCGTAGCATGCGCCGGGCCATGGATTGATACGGGGTATGCCAAGCCGCTTCGCGGCTCCGGCTTTCCGCCGTCGGGATCGCCGGACCCGTCCCGGTGCCACGGCTCGGCGCCAGCCGGCTTAGTTTGTCAAAACCACATTGGGCCTGTGGAAAGCTGTGTGAACAAGCTTTCGTCAAGATAAAGACTTTATCTGTGGCCACTGGAGAGACGTCACCGGGCCCGGCCAACGGGGTGCCGCTCGGGGGCGCTCCCGACTTCGGCGCTGCTGCCAGACCGGTCCCGTCAGCGGGCGGGGCATTCCAGGATTGTCTTGATGAACTTCATCGTGTCCGCACGCCTGTCCGCGCGCCGGTTCGCCTATCAGCACGCGTCCCTGCTTACCGCCCTGGACCAGGGCATGAGCCTGATCGCGGCCGGGATGGCCGAGGTGACGATCACGGACGGCAATGGCCGGACCCGGACGCCGGCCGCCCTGTACCAGTCGCTGTTCGAGGCCGGCCGCGCCCCGTCGAAGGCCGCGCCGGTTCCGGCCCGGGCCGCCTGATCGATCCGGCGGCGCGCCCGCCTCCGGGCGGTTTCGCCGCCGCCGGCCCTTAATCGCGGCGAAAAACCCAGAGAAACCTGATGGGTACGGATTTGTCTTTCTGGACATTTCCGCAGATCAGGCTTAGCCTATGTGTGTTCGTGCCGTTGAAGTGCCGGCTCGAATGCTTCCGGAGATCGTTTTACATGAAGCGCCGCAGCGCGCGACCATTCATGGTCGAAGTCAAGAGCACCCGTGGCGCACGCGCAACGTTGACCTCCCCCGACATGCGGTCGCGCCCGGACGCCGGCCTGTGGCCGGAACTGGCTCAGGCCGCGGTGGCGCCGCCGCAGCCGTCGCCAAGACCGGACGTTCCGGCGCCTTCGGCGCAGCGGCCGGAGCAGAAGGAGCCGCCGGCGCCGGCCCGGCGCGTTCTGCCGAGCCTTGTCCCGATGTTTGAGGTCCCGGCCGAGCCCGAGCCCGAGCCTGTCGCGCCGCCGGCCCGGCGGACGCGGCGCGAGCGGGCGCCCGCGGCGGCTCAAGCCACGCGCGCCGAGCCCGTGGTGGAGCCGGCACTGCAGGTCCCACCGGCCGCTCCCCGTCCTGAACCTGCCGTCGCAGCGTCGCCCCTGCGCACGTCACCGGCCGCGGCCGGCGAGGACCCGTCGCCCCGCCCCACGTCGTGGCGCCGCACGAAGGAATTGCGGCTCGGCGAGCGCTGGAAGCGGCGCCTGCCGCACTACGCCCGCTGAGGAGCGCCTTGAGCCTGCAGGTTGCGGCGTTCCGCAGCCTCAGGTGAAGAACGGTCTGAAGTTCTCGATCCAGCCGCGCAGCCACGCCTCGCAGCCCTGCTGGGCGCCCGCGGCATCCTGCCCGTGGCCCCAGATCTCCTCGGCGAGGGGGCTCCACCACGTCCAGAGCCGGTTCGAGCCGTCGTACTCGCAGATCCCGACCTGGACGGCGCCGACCCGCCCGATGAAGCGCGGGAGCGGCACGCCGGCGGTCACGTCCTGGGTCCAGGTGATCAGGCTCTGAGGCATGCCCTGAGAACGGCGCCCGAGCCCGGACGTTCACGTCTCACGCCGCCCGTCGCTCCGGCAGGGCCCCGGCGGCCAGCCGAGAGTTGCGGTAGCGCGCGTCCGCCGTGACCTCGCCCTCGATCCAGGGCGGCAGCACCACCGGCTGGTCCTCGCGCTCGAGTTCGATCTCCGCCAGGATCAGGCCCGAGAGCGCGCCGCCGAACACGTCGACGTCCCAGACGGCACCGGCATGATCGACCCGATAGCGGGTCTTCTCGAGGCGCCGGCCGGCCGGCACGGCGGCCAGCAGGGCGGCCCCGTCCTCCGGCTCGATGGCGAACTCGATCTCGTCCCGGCAGGCGCCGCGCCGGGGGCTCTTCCAGGTGATCAGCGCGCGCTCGCCCGCTTGTCGGATGCGGATCGTGTTGGCGTCATCGGTGTAGAGATAGCCCTGAACAAAATGCGTTCCCGACCGGCACAGGGCCAGCACGGACGGGTGCGCGATGAATTTGCGCTCGATCTCGACAGGCATGCCGCAACTCGCTGCCATGGGCTGGAAGTGGTTACGCGGACAAGGGCGCGCAACACAAGCGGTGCGCGCGCCGCTGAGCACAGCGTTACAGGCATGGCGCGCCGACCAGCGCGACCGGATGTAAATTCGCCATCTTCAACTATGTAAAAGCACGGGGCGCTCGGCGATTGCAGAATCACGCCCGGAACAATCGTCCCCTTTTATCCTCGAGGTCAGCGCTGAAGACGGTATCCAAGCGGCCCAACATGAAGAAGCTTCTGCGGAAGGCGCAGGCCAAGCCGCTCAAGCAGGTTGCGGCCCTTCCGTTCCGGGTCGGTGCGGACGGCCGGCTCGAGGTGCTGCTGATCACCTCGCGCGATACCGGGCGCTGGATCATTCCCAAGGGCTGGCCGATGATCGGCCGGAAGGCGCACCGCGCGGCCGAGCGCGAGGCCTACGAGGAGGCCGGCCTTCAGGGGCGGATCGCCGCGAGCCCGGTCGGCCGGTACCGCTACGAGAAGCGCCTGGATCACGGTCTGGCGCTCCCCTGCAAGGTGCGCGTCTACCCGCTGCGGGTCGAGGTCCAGCACGAGCGCTGGCCGGAGCGGCATCAGCGCACGCTGCGGTGGTTTCGCCCGGAGGAGGCGGCGCGCCTCGTCCACGAGGACGAACTCCAGCGCCTGCTGAAGGGATTCGCGGCGCCGGATCGCGACGGCCGCGCCTGAGCGTCTCCACAGCGGAGGGATCGGGCGGACGATCCGGCGCGGAGCGAACCCCCGCGCGGAGCGGGTCGTCCACGGGCCCCGCCGCGCAGGGCTGATCCGGCGCATGGTGCCCGGGTGACGGGAGTTCTTCGGCCCAGGGGCGCGGTTCCGGCGCCGGCCGGTTGGAGGAACCGGCCCTCCGCCCGATCGTTGGTCCAGCAGATTGGATCATTTCTAAGGTCCAAGGCGACTCTCCCTGCCGGGCGGCCCCGCGCCGCCGATTTCCCAGGAGCCTGACCATGAACGCGAAGTGCGAGACCTGCCGGTTCTTCGATGAGCACAAGGGCAACGGTGCCGTCGCGCAGAACGATGCCGGCCTGTGCCGCTTCAACCCGCCCGTGAGCCAGCCCGCCCCCGAGTCCAAGGGGCTCTGGCCCGTGGTCGCCGCCCAGGATTGGTGCGGCCACTACACGCCGGAGATGACCGCCGCGGAGTAAGCGGACCGGGCGGCGTGGGACAGCCTGGTCCCCGCCGCCCAAAGTCGTCATGCGAACCGATCGTCCTTGCGAGCGCAGCGACGCGATCCGGATACGCCGCGGTTCCTGACCGCGCGCCAGTCCCGGATCCCTGGCCCCGCCCGTGGGGACGTCGGCGCGTCCACGGGTGCGCTTGCCGCCCGAACGGCTCGGTTGGCGCGGTTGGCGCGGCGGAGCGAGCCCGGCCGCAGGACGCCGATGGATGGTGTATCCCCCGGCGGGTTCCGAACCCGGCGACGATTTTCGGCCTGTCCGGCCGTGACTGCCGGGCGACGCGCAAAAAAAAGACCGCCCTTGAGGAAGCGGTCCGAAGTCTAGGGAGGAAACGCCCACGAGGGGCTGCAGCACGGCGACGCCGTCGCGGTGCTGCACTGCGGTCAACCCGGGTCGGATGACCTTGTTCCTGGGCTCGCCATCACCGTCGCGTTCCCGTTCGGAGCCGGCCGGGGATGTCCGCTCCAGCGTCGTCAGCCCCTGCAGGGACGCCGCGGCCGGATCGAGCGACGCAACGAAGCGCCCCAGGGCTGGTGCGAGGCCGAACGACGTGGAGCCCACCCCGGGGGCGCTTCGCTGCGCCCACAAGGGCGGCGGCGCCGAAGGGATCAACCGCACACGGTCTCAGTCGTGCTCAGTCGTGCTCAGTCGTGCGCGAGCTCATCTGCAGCGTGGCGCGGCCGGATCCGCCGTTTCGCCGCCCCGTAGAGCACCTGGGCGAGCTGCTGGGCGGAATAGGGTTTGCGCACCAGGGCGAAGCCGTGGGTGTCGTCCTTGGCGAGGACGTGGCTGTAGCCGGACGTCAGCACCACCGGCAGGTCGGGGCGGCTCGCCTGCAGGTGCCGCGCGAGGGCGAAGCCGCCCATGCCCGGCATGACCACGTCCGAGAAGACCACGTCGAACCGGTCCGGCGTCCTGTCGAGCTCGGCCAGTGCCTCCTCGGCGGATTTCGTCCAGACCGGCGCGTGGCCCAGATCCTCCAGGATCTGGGTGCAGAACCGCCCGACCCCGAGATTGTCCTCCACCACGAGGATGCACAGGCCCCTCTGGGGCTCCACCTCCCGACGGTCGTCGGACTCGGCATCGTCCGACGCCGCGGAGGCCTCGACCTGCGGCAGGTACAGGGTGAAGGTGGTGCCGCGGCCGACGGCGCTCTCCACGTCGATGTCGCCGCCCGATTGCTTGGCGAAGCCGATCACCTGGCTGAGGCCGAGCCCGGTGCCCTTGCCGATCTCCTTGGTGGTGAAGAACGGCTCGAAGATCCGCCCGAGCTCCGAGGCTGGGATCCCCGACCCGGTATCGGTGACCCGGACGGCCACGAACGGCCCGCGCGCGCCGGCATGCCCGCGGATCGGCGGCATCGGCCGGTCGCTCTCGAGGCGCAGGGTCAGGCCGCCCTCGCCGTCCATGGCGTCCCGGGCGTTGACCGCCATGTTGATCAGCGCCGTCTCGAACTGGCTCTCGTCGGCGCGCACGAACCGGGGCGCGTCCGGCAGCTCGATGGCGACGCGGATGCGCGCGCCGGTGACCGAGTCGAGCATGTCGGCGATGCTGCGCAGGCGCGCGCCGATGTCGAAGACCTGGGGCTTCAGCGCCTGCCGCCGGGCGAAGGCGAGGAGCTGACCGGTGAGCTTGGCGGCGCGGTCGACCGTGTCGGAGACCGCGTCGAGGTAGCGGCGGCGGCGCTCCTCCGCGAGCTCGGGCCGGCGCAGGAACTCGACGGACGAGCGGATGATGGTCAGCAGGTTGTTGAAGTCGTGCGCCACGCCGCCGGTGAGCTGGCCGATGGCCTCGAGCTTCTGCGACTGCCGCAGCGCCTCCTCGGCCTGGCGCTGCTCGGTGATGTCGCGCCCGAACCCGTAGTACAGCCCGTCCTCCGGGACCACGGTCCAGAGGACGCGCCGCCGGTCGCCCGCGCGGGTCAGGCAGGACAGCTCGACATCCTCCACGCGGCGATCCGCGCAGAGCGGCTCCAGGGCCGCCTGCGCCGCCGCGCGCTCCGGCGGCGCGACGAAGTCCAGGGCGGGCCGGCCCAGGGTCTCGGCCTCCGACCAGCCGAGCGCCCGGCTCCAGGAGGGGTTCACCGCATGCGCCCGCCCGTCCCGGTCCGCGACGAGCTTCAGCACCGGCGAGAGCGTCCAGACCCGGTCGCGGTCGCGGGTCTGGGCGGCGACCTGGGCCTCCAGGCGCTCCGCCCGGCTCTGGAGCAGCGCCTCGATCCGCGTCCGCTCCGAGACGTCGTGCGCGAACACGTAGAACCCGTCGACCCGCCCCTCCGCGTCCCGGCGCGGGAGGTAGCGGGTGTCGGCGGTCCGGGCCTCCCCGTCCGGGAAGGTCCAGGCCCATTCCTGGCGGACCTCGTGCCCGGCGAGGGCCTGCGCGATGGCCGCGCGCCGCGCCTCGAAACCCTCCGCGCCGAGGAGACCCTGGACCGTCTGGCCGACCACCGCGCTGGCCGACCGGCCCGTCCAGGTCTCGTAGGCGGCGTTGGCGAACCGATAGACGAGGTTGCGGTCGATGAAGGCGATCAGCACCGGCATGGCGTCCGCGACCAGACGGAGTTCGGCCTCCCGTGCCTGGAGCGCCAGCTCGCTCCGGCGGCGCTCGGTGATGTCGTTGAACAGGATGGCGACCCGGTTCCGCCCCGGCCCGTCGACCCGGTAGGCGTGGACGTCGTACCAGCGGCCCAGCGCCTTGGCCTCCTGCTCGAAGCGGACGGGCTCCCCGGTCAAGGCGACCCGGCCGTAGAGATCGAGCCAGCGCTGCTCGGGTGCGGGCACGAGATCCTGCAACTGTCGGCCGACCGCGTCTGTCAGGCCCGTCTGCCGCTCGAAGGCGGGATTGACCTCCAGGAAGCGTCCGTCGATCGCGCGATCACCTTCCCCGAACACCATCTCGACGAGGCAGAAGCCAGACTCGATGAACGCGAAGAGCGAGCGGTAGCGCTCCTCGTTGCGGCGCAGGGCGGCCTCTGCGCAGCGGGTCTCCAGCTGCGTCATCACGGTCCGGGCGAGCGCCTTGAGGATGAACAGCTGCTGGTCGGTCAGCGTGCGCGGCACGCGGTCGAGGACGCAGAGCGTCCCGATCGCCCAGCCCTCGGGCGTCACGAGGGGCACGCCGGCGTAGAAGCGCAGATGCGGCTCGCCGGTGACGAGGGGATTGGCGGCGCTGTCCGGCATCGCCGTGAGGTCCGGCAGCACGAGGGCGCCCTCCTCGCGCATTGCCTCGGTGCAGAACCCGAAGTCGAGGGGCATCGCCCGCACCGCGTGGCCGAATGCGGCCTTGATCCATTGCCGGTCGGCATCGACGAAGTTGATATGCGCCATCGGCGTGCCGCAGGCCTGGGCGGCCATCTCGGCGATCTCGTCGAACTCGCGCTCCGGCGGGGTGTCGAGGATGGCGTAGGCCCGCAGGGCGGCGAGCCGCTGGGGATGCTGGGGCTCGAAACCCGACGGGCGGGGCATTGTCCTGTTCCGCGACACGGGAGCGTCATAGCCCACGTCCCTGACCCTCCCAAGTGAGTCCATGCAACGCAGTTCTGGCGGCGTGGCGAACCGATCGTTGCCGTGACGGTAAGCTGTTGAAGCGCCCCATCGGATCCCGCCGCGGCGGCCTCTTTTCGGTTGCTGCATCGGATCGGGTAGCGAGCCCGGATACGTGCCCGGATACCAGTATCCACAATTTCAAATTGTACATCCGTGCGTCCACCGTCCGGCGCGACGACGGCCCCGGGCGGCGGCGCCCGCGCGCTCACGTTCTCGTGTTCCCGGGGCCACGCGCGCAGACGGCCCGTCGGTGGTCAGGCCGCGCCTGTGGATCCGATCGCCGCGGACGGGAGCCTCGGCGGCGGATGCGGCGTTGCCGGCTCGAAGGGGACAGGTTCGGATCAGGCATGGCCAAGCGCAGGACGAAGGCGGGCGCGCAGCAGGGACTCGAGGACGCGCCGCTGATGCCCACCGGGGCCCTGGCGGTGGCGCTGCTGGCCTTCGCCGCGGGACCCGGGCCGGTCGTGCACGTCGCCCGGGACGCGCGCCGCCTGGAGGACCTCGCCGCGACCCTCCGGGCGCTCGATCCCGACGCGCAGGTCGCGGTCTATCCCGAATGGGACTGCCTGCCCTTCGACCACGCCTCGCCGTCGCGGGCCACGATGGGCGCCCGGGCCGCGGTGATGCGGTGGCTGACCGACACGGACGCCCTGCCGGACTTCGTGCTGACGACCGCCCCGGCGCTCGTCCAGCGCGTGCCGCCGCCGGAGACCTGGGCCACGGCCCGCGTGACCCTGCGGGTCGGCGACACCCTCGACGTCGCCGCCGCGACGACGGACCTCAAGCGCCTCGGCTACATCCTCGACGAGCGGGTCGACGAGCCCGGCGAGATCGCCGTCCGCGGCCGCACCGTGGAGGTCTTTCCCGCCGCCGCGCCGCGGCCCTGCCGGATCGAGCATGCGGACGGCCGCGTGACCGCGATCCGCTCCTACGATCCGGTCTCGCAGCGCTCGGTGGCGGACGCGATGGAACTGGTGATCGATCCGGCGACCGAGATCATCCTGGAGCCGGGCTCCGGCCAGAGCTTCGAGCCGTTCACGGGCCAGGAGCACCGCCTCGACCGCTACTATCCCCACCTCGTCACCCTCTTGGACTACGTGCCCGAGGAGGCGCGCCTCGTGGTCGAGGACGGCACGCAGGCGCGAATCGACGCCTTCTACGAGCAGATGGACGAGGCGCGCGGGCGGCTGAAGGCCCGCGACGGGCGCGGCCTGGCCGGTGCGGGACTCTACCTGGCGCGCGACGCGTGGCGCGACATCGTGGCGGCGCACGCGCGCATCACCGCCACCGAGGCGGCCGGGGCGCCCCGCGCCATGCCGGCCTTCGCCCGGGAGCGCCGGCCTGGGACGGCGTTCGCGAAGGTCATGCGCGACCGGCTGAAGGCCGGCGACATCGTGGTGCTCGCCGGCACGGTCCGGCCGCTCCGGCGCCTCGTGCGCCAAGCCGGCAAGATCGCCGAGCGCCCGATCCGCCTGATCGACGCCTGGGCCGACGTCGCCGAGGCGGCCCCGGGCGACGTCCTCGCCCTGGAGGCGCCGCTGGCGGCCGGGTTCCGGGTGCCCGAGCAGGGCGCCACCGTGATCGCGGCCGCCGACCTGTTCGGGCCGGAGGCCGCGGTGGCGGGGGGCGCCCGGGCGATCCTGCCGATGGGCGAGGTCGACCTGCGCCCCGGCGACGTGGCCGTGGACCGCGATCACGGCCTGTGCGTGTTCGAGGGGCTGGAGCCGGTCGCCGCGCGGGGCGGCGAGGGCGGCGAGGGCCCGGAGGCCTCCGAGGCCCTGCGCCTGCGCTTCGCCGGCGACGCGATCCTGATGGTGCCGGTGACCCAGGCCGACCGGATCTGGCGCTACGGGCCGGAGCCCGATGCCGTCACCCTCGACAAGCTCGACGGTGGCACCTGGCCTCGGCGCCGCCTGGAGGCCGAGGCTACCATGGCGCGCACCGCCCGCCTGATGCTGGAAGCGGCCCGCGCCCGCCGGGAGACCGAGGCCCCGGTCCTGGCGCCGCCGGCCCGCGACATGGAGCGCTTCGCGGCCGGCTTCGGATTCGCGCCGACCCCCGATCAGGCAGCGGCTTTCGACGCGCTGATGGCCGATCTCGCCTCCGGCCGGCCCATGGACCGGCTGGTCTGCGGCGATGTCGGCTTCGGCAAGACCGAGGTGGCGCTCCGGGCGCTGGCGGCGGCGATCTTCTCCGGCAAGCAGGCGGCGCTGATCGCCCCCACCACCGTGCTGGCGCGCCAGCACACCGAGATTCTGCGTCGCCGCTTCGGACGCTTCGGCATCGAGGTCGCGCAGCTGTCGCGCCTCGTGGCGCCCGCCGAGGCCAAGCGCGTCAAGGCGGGACTCGCCGACGGCACGATCCGGCTCGTGGTCGGCACCCACGCGCTGGCCGGCGCCGCCTTTGCGGATCTCGGCCTGACGGTGATCGACGAGGAGCAGCGCTTCGGCGCCAAGCTGAAGGCGGATCTGCGTCGCTTGGCCGAGAGCCCCCGGGGGGGCGGTCACGTGCTGACGCTGACCGCGACCCCCATCCCCCGCACCCTCCAGGCGGCCCTCGTCGGCCTCCAGAGCCTGAGCGTGCTCGCCACGCCCCCGGCCCTGCGCCAGCCGGTCCGCACCGTGGTGGCGCCCTTCGACGCGGACGCGGTCCGCGAGGCGCTCATCCGCGAGCACCGCCGGAGCGGCCAGAGCTTCGTGGTCTGCCCGCGGATCGAGGATATCGGTCCCATGGCCGAGCGCCTGCGCGCCCTGGTGCCGGGACTGGACATCCTCGTGGCGCACGGGGACCTGAAGCCGTCGGCCATGGACGAGGTCATGGTCCGCTTCGCGGAGGGCGACGGCGACGTGCTGCTCGCCACCGCCATCGTGGAGAGCGGGCTCGACGTGCCCCGGGCCAACACCATGCTGGTCTGGGACGCCGCCCGGTTCGGGCTGGCGCAGCTCCATCAGCTGCGCGGGCGCGTCGGCCGCGGCCAGCGGCGCGGCACCGTCCACCTGCTCAGCGACCCGGCCGCGCCCCCGCCCGCGGCGGCCCTTCAGCGCCTGCGCGCCCTGGAAGCCCTCGACCGCCTCGGCGCCGGCTTCGCGGTGAGCGCCCGCGACCTCGACCTGCGCGGCGCGGGCGACCTCGTCGGCGAGGATCAGGCCGGCCACGCCAAGCTGGTCGGACTCGGCCTCTACCAGCACCTGCTGCAATTGGCGCTCACCGCCGCCAAGGGCGGCCGGGCCGAGGATTGGAGCCCCGAGATCGAGCTCGGCCTGCCGAGCCGGATCCCCGCGGATTACGTGCCCGAGCCCGAGATCCGCCTGAGCCTCTACACGCGACTCCTGCGCCTGCGCGACGCCGAGGCGATCGAGGCGCTCGCCGGGGAAGTGGAGGACCGGTTCGGCGCGGCGCCCGCGCCGGTGCTCGCCCTGTTCGACCTCGCCCGGCTGCGCGCCGCCTGCTGCGAATTGGGCGTGGCCCGGCTCCGGGGCGGTCCGCAGGGCGTGGCGGCCGATCTGAGGCCCGACCGGCCGCTGCCCGCGATGGCGGCGGCGAAGGAGATCATCCTGCGCGAGGGGCGGGTCGTGTGGAAGCGCCCCTGTCCCGGCCCCGCGGATTGCGCTGCCCTGGCCGATGCGCTGCTGGAGCGCGTGCGCGCTGCCCGGGAGCGCGCCGGCTGAGTTCGTGCGTCCGCCCGAAGAACAGGGGCCTCGACCGTGCCGCACCGACTGGGTGGGCTAGGATGGTCACACGTCTTTCTCGGCGGGAGGGAAGCGAGGGGGTTGCGCGTCTCCCGCCCCACAGGGAGGAGAAGAGAGAGCTCCGGACAGAGATGTGTGAACGTCCAAGAGGGCGCTCTGCCGTGTGCCGTTGAACGCGTTGCGACCGGGCCTGCTTGCGCCGGACGCTTCAAAGGGTCACAGCCTGTCGCGTAGAAACCGCGAACGGGAGTGTCCCATGCACGTCACGATTGAGCAGGCCGAGAAGGCCATCGCCGCCGCGCGGGCGAAGGCGACGGAACTCGGCACCCAGATGTGCATCGCCGTGGTGGATTCCGGCGGCAACCTGAAGGCGTTCCATCGCATGGACGATGCGTGGGTCGGTTCCATCGACATCGCCCACAAGAAGGCCAAGACTTCGGTGTTCTTCGGCATGATGACCGGCCAGATCGGCCAGCTTTCCCAGCCGGGCGGCCCGCTCTACGGGATCGAGCACTCGAATGACGGCCTGATCACCTTCCCGGGCGGGATCCCGATCGTCGACGCGGACGGCGTGATGTCGGGCGCCATCGGGGTCAGCGGCTCGACCGTGGAAAACGACCACACCGTCGCGGAGGCCGGCGCCAAGGCCATCGGCCGCACGGAGCTGCCGGCCCATCCCTGGCGGACCTGAATCCGGCGCCGCCGCCGATCAGGCCTGACGCTGCGCCAGCGTCCGGCCGATCCCGAGCAGCAGCATGCCGGAGACCGTCTGCAGGTACGGGTCCCCGTAGCGGTCGAGGGCCGCATGGGCGTCGATGCAGTGATCGGCGGCGGCCTCAAGGTCGCCGGCCTGCAGCGGGGCGCCGTCCGGGGTGCGTGCCGGCCGGGCGTAGAGATCCGTGACGTCGAGATAGGCACCACGCCCGTGCAGCGTGCCCGAGCCGTCCGGGCCCAGGAAGCCCCGGTTGAGGATCCAGCGGACGTCGCCCCGGCCCGACAGGACCCGGAATTCGAGGGAGACCGGCCCGCCGGTCTGCCGGACGCGCCGGATCTTCCCGAAGACCCAGTCGCGGTCCTCCGGATGGATGCGTCCCAGCGCGGTCTCGAGGGCGAGGGGCTGACCGGCGAGGCCCGGGTTACCGGCCAGCATGGCGGCGGCGCCCGCGTCCAGCACCGACCGGCCGGCGGAGACATCGGTATCCCAGATCCCGACGAACCCCGCGGCCTGCAGGGCAGCGACTGCCTCGGACGCTAGCTGCATCGGGCCCCCTTCGAATTGTTCCAACCTGTGCTTGTACGGTGATGGACCTAACAATCAAGACACAGGCAGCCCGTGGCTGCCCTGTCCAGAGGTGTCGAGGGCTTTGGGTATTTATCAGCATCTGACATGTTGTCGCGGTGATCAAATATGACTACCCTCGGGGTTAATCTGTCATGCGCGAGGGAATTGTATCAGACTCGCCAGTCCTGTCGGCGGGCGGGCGTCCGTAGGTAGAATCGCGGCTTGCGGATACTTCGCGCGCCTCCGTCGGCGACGCTCTGCGAGGCCGCGGGACTTCATCTCTCGCGGATCGTCCTGCGCCACGATCCGTCGGTTCGGGACCGGCGGGTCGGCGTGGCGACAGCCTCGACGTCCGGCCGCGATGACCGACCTCGTCCGTCGGGAAGCGCCGTCCCTGGTGCGCATCCGCGACACGGCCTAACCTCGCCGCACCCCGCACGCACCCCGCAGAGGCGCCATGGTTCGCAATCCGGACCGCACCAACCTCCCACTGTCGCAGGATCGGCTCTGGGCCAGCCTGATGGATCTTGCCCGGATCGGCGCGCTGCCCAACGGCGGCAACGACCGCCAGACCCTGACCGACCGCGACGCCGAGGGGCGCGCCCTCTTCCAGCGCTGGGGCGAGGCCGCGGGGCTCACCCTCGCCGTCGACCGGATCGGCAACATGATCTTCCACCGCCCGGGCCGGGACCCGGCCCGGAAGCCCGTCGCCATCGGCAGCCACCTCGACACCCAGCCCACCGGGAGCAAGTTCGACGGCCCCCTCGGCGTGCTCGCCGGGCTCGAGATCATGCGCGCCCTGCAGGAAGCCGGGATCGAGACCGAGGCGCCGCTCCTGCTGATCAACTGGTGCAACGAGGAGGGCGCGCGCTTCGCGCCGCCGATGAGCGGCAGCGGCGTCGCCATGGGCATCGTTCCGGAGGCCGACGTGATGGCCACCCGGGACCTCGCCGGCCACGTCTTCGGGGACGAGCTGCGGCGCATCGGCTGGCAGGGCGCGGCGGACCCGGCCGGCCTGCGGGGGATCGGCGCCTATTTCGAGCTGCATATCGAGCAGGGCAAGCGCCTGGAGGAAGCCGGTCTGACCATCGGGGTGGTCGATCGGGCGCTCGCCCAGATCTGGTACGAGATCACCGTGCTGGGCGAGGAGGCCCATGCGGGCAGCCCCATGGTCGGCCGGCGCGACGCCATGATGGCCGCGGCGGCGCTGATCGCGTCGCTGGAGGACATCGCCTTGGCGGCGGTCGGCGCCGGCGACGAGCGCGGCCGGGCCACCGTGGGCGTGCTGAAAGCCGAGCCGGCGAGCCGCAACATCACGCCCGGCCGCGTCTGGTTCAGCCTCGACACCCGCCACGGCGACACGGAGCAGCTCGAGGCGATGCGGGCACGGATCCTGGCGCGGGCCGACGGCCTAGCGGCGGAGCGCGGCGTCACGATCCGCGTCGACGAGTTCTGGCGGGCGCCGCCCACCGCGTTCGACCCGGTGCTGGTGGACCGCGTCCAGGCGGCCGCGGAGGCGCGGGGCCACGCCTGGACCCGGATGCCGACGGCGATCTACCACGATGCCGTCTACTGCGCCCGCACGGTCCCGGCGGCCCTGGTGTTCTGCCCCTGCCACGGCGGGATCAGCCACAACGAGGCCGAGAGCATCACGCCGGACTGGGCCGGCGCCGGGATGCAGGTCCTGGCCGACGCGGTTCTCGCGACGGCCGGCTTGGCCACCGCGCGGGCCTGAAGGGGATCGCCATGCCCGACGACAACGTCATCCGCCCGGCCTTCGGCGCCCGCCGGCCGGGCGCGCCGGCCCCGGGGCCGGAGCCCGCGCAGGCGCCCCTGCGGGTCCTCGGCACCGGGGCCGGCCATCGGGTCGGGCTGATCCGCGACCCGGCCGCCGAGGAGGGCGACGTCGTCCGGGTGGTGGTGGGGCCTGAGGCGGATCCGGTGGTCGAGACCGTGGCGCTGCTGCCGGCCTCCGACGGGGCGGAGGCCGAGGCCGAGCGGATCGGATTCGCGATCCTCCGGGCCCTGGAGGTGGTCGAGGGCGGGCTCTGACGGCACGCTCCGGCGGCACGCATCAGCCGCGCGCCGCGCGACGGGGGCACTTGTCCGGGAGGGAGACATGACGGTCGGCCGGGTCAGCAGCGCCGAGATCGCGATTCCGGCGCGGGCCGGGACGGTCTGGTCCGTCCTGACGGACCTGGACGCCTATCCGGCGTGGAACCCGGTCATCCGCAAGGCGGAGGGGCCCCGGCGTCGGGGCGCGCGCTGGCGCCTGGAGCTGACCTTGAACGGGCGCGCCGCCCTGACTCTGCGGGCGCAGGTGATCTGCTGGGAGCCCGGCCGGCGGCTGACCTGGCGCGTCGGCTTCGCGCGGCCGCACCTGCTCACGGGCTGTCACGACATCCGGATCATCGAGACCCGGCAGGGCGTCAGCGTGGTCCAGGCGGGGACCTTCGCGGGCCTGCTCGCGCCGGCTCTGTTCCCGTGGCTGCGGAACCGCGTGCAGGGGAGGTGCGCCGCGATGAACGAGGCGCTGCGGGACGAGGTCGCCCGCCGCATCGCCGAGGCGACGTGACCCGGCCGACCCGGGTCGCGCTCCCGGAGAGGGCGAGGCCGCCGGGCGCCCGGGACGGCGTCAGTCCACCGGCTTCGGCTTGACGATCGGCGAGCGCGTCAGGCTCTGGATCTCGCGGCCCGGCCGTCCGGCCTTGAGGGCGATCTCCTCCTCCTGCTCGGCGATGAGCTGCCGGGCCGGCTCGTCGCCGTCCAGGCCGCCGAGGAGCTCCACCGGCACACGCCGGTTCGAGGCTCGGGAACCGTCCGTGTAGACGATATCGAACAGAACAAAGCCCCGCTCCTGCGGTCTCGACTTGATGCGCTTGGCCATAGGTGCTGATACGCCGCCGGAATCGATCGCGGCAAGGTGCGGCACCGGGCGGAGGGTTGCGCGGCGCGCACAAGCCGCACCCGGAGCCGCCACGCTCCCGCCGCGATCTGCTGCGCCGCCAAGTTTCGCTCACACGTGAGGACGCCGTCCGTGATACCCTGGGTTCATCTCGACACCGGCACCGTTCCCGGTGGCGGCACCGACCTGCGCCTGATGCGGCGGGGCGACGAGTTCGCGATCCTGGCCGACACGATCGAGCTGATGAACAACCGCCGCAGCGGCTCCGAGGTGGCGCTCGCGGCGCTGACCTGCGACCGCCTGAGGGACCGGTCCCGGCCGCGGATCCTGATCGGCGGGCTCGGCATGGGCTTCACCCTGCGGGCCGCCCTCGCGGGCCTCGGGCCGGAGGCGCAAGTGGTGGTGGCCGAGCTGGTCCCGTCCGTGATCGCCTGGGCGCGGGGGCCCCTGGCCCACGTCTTCGCCGGCTGCCTCGACGATCCGCGCGTCGACCTGCAGGAGGCCGACGTGAACCGCCTGATCCAGGCCGGCCCCGAGCGCTACGACGCGATCCTGCTCGACGTCGACAACGGCCCGGAGGGCCTGATGCGCCGGGCGAACGATCGGCTCTACGACAACTGGGGCCTCAAGCGGGCCCGCTGGGCGCTGCGGCCGGGGGGAATCCTCGGCGTCTGGTCGGGTGCGCCCGACCGCAAGTTCAAGGGCCGCCTGCAACGCTCCGGCTTCGCGGTGGACGAGCGGCGCGTCCACGCGAGCGGCCGGGGCAGCGGTCCCAAGCACGTGGTCTGGCTCGCGACCCGGAGCGCGGCCCCGGATGAGGGGCTCCGGACCGACACCGGCCGGCTACGGCCGGCCCGGTAACGTCTGCCGCTCACGGTCGCACCCCCTATCCCGACACCGCGATGTCCCGCACATTCTACTCATGGGTGCGAATGGCGGGCATCTCTACACGGTCGAGGTCAGGCCGAGCCGGCACGATCCCGGTCGATTCACCTGGGCGATCCGCGACCGCGGCAAGCTGGTCCGGGGATCGTACCGTCCGCACGCCTCGGAGCGGGCCGCGCGCGCCGTCGCCCTCGCCGAGGTCGAGCGGCTGATCGGGCATGACGGAACGGCGGGTTCTCCCTAGGCAGGCTCGGCCATGACCTCTGTGAATGCCCTAACGGTCAGCCCACCGCGCATATGCATACCTTCAGGCCCTGCGGGCCGTTGCATGCCGCAGTGCAGTATCCTATCTGTGCAGTGCGAGATCGCGATGGCGTCGCGGTCTCGCTGCCCTTCTTGGGCGTTTCCTCCCTAGACTTCGGGCCGCTCCTTCGGGAGTGGCCTTTTTTCTTTCCCGCCGCTCGGCCTCAGGCTGTTGCGTGTGCGAAGAGCTGACGAGCGACCAGTCAAGCGGAACCGGGAGCTTGGCCGTTCGTTCTTTCGTCATGGAACACTTCCGGTCCACACTCGCAACCACCGCCATTGCCGTATTCGGCCTGGCCGTGGCCGCGCATAGTCTGCATCCGTCCAATCGCGACGTGCAGACGACTCCGCTTCGTCCGGTCGCGGCGGTGGTGCAGCCGGCCGCGTGGACGGACCCGCCGGCCCGGCTGGCCGCTCCCGAGACCACGGGCGCGATCCGGACGGATCTGCGCAGCGTCGTCCCGGCAAACCCGCTCCCGTCCGCGGTCCCCGCCCCGCAGCAGGCGGCCGTGATGCCGCCGCTCGCGTCACCGCTCCCGGCCGAGATGGCGGGTTCGTCCGAGCCGCTCCGCAAGGCCGTGGCGGCGCGCCGGCCCAAGGGCAACGAGCGCGCCGCGCACCGGAGCGCCCGCCTCCGCCACGCCGCGCTCGCCCGCACGGCGGCCGTCGACCGGACCGCCGCCCCCGCGGCTCCCCAAGCCGTGCAGGCCGCCCCCGCCGCCGCCTCGCGGATCGACCCGATCGGCGACATCCTCCGCGGCCTCGGCCTCGGCCGTGACAGCTGAGTCCGGGCCCGGCGCCGGGCCTACTGGACGTGGATGGTCAGCTTCATCTTCGGGTGGATGCCGCACTGGATCGTGAAATCCCCCGGCTCGGCCAGCGTCAGGCGCGTCTCGGTGCCGGGTTCCTGGTCCCCGGCATCGAAGGTGAACCGGTCCGCCTCGATGAAGGCGTGATGCGTCAAGCTCTCGTCGCCGTTGCGCAGCGTGATCGTGTCGCCGCGGCGCAGGTACAGATCGGTCGGCATGTAGTGACGCCCCTTCTGCAGCACGATCCGGGCCGCGCTCGACAGCGTCGCCCAGGCCGTCTCAGCCACGAGGCCCGAACCGGCCAGGGCGAGCGTCCCGACGACCAAGAGGGTGTGCAGGCACCTGCTGCGAGGGGGCATGTCGGGCGTCCGCGCGAGATCTGAAGCGTTCCGGGGCCGTGAACCGCCGCCGGGCGGCCCGGGGCGCCGCTGCACCACATCCTGCGGGCCGGCCCTCAAAACCCCGATACATCGATCGATAAAATTTTATCGGATGCGTCTCTGTACGGAGTTAATATCGGGTCTACAGCCAGTTTAACTGTATTCGTAGCTATAATCGCCGGACTCTTGCGAGCCGTCCCGCGTCGCCAGCGCGCCGCGGACATGCTCCCGGAAGACGTGAACCCGGGCCGGCAGCTCGCGCCCCGCCAGGGTGACGGCGCGCAGGCGCGCGCCGCGGGTCGCCCAGGGGGCGAGCACGCGCACGATCTGCCCGGACGCCACCGCGCGGGCGGCGACGAGGCCGGGGAGATGGCCGATCCCGGCGCCCGCCAGGGTCAGCCGATGCGCGGTGGCGAAGTCGCTGACCCGGATCGCGGGGCTGAGGGCCAGCTTCTCGGTGCGGCCCTGGCCGTCGGTGAGGGCGAGCGGCGCGGCGCCGAAGCGCTCGCGGGCGAGGATCAGGTCGTGCTCGCCCAGATCCGCGAGGCGCGTCGGCGCCGGGCGGCGCAGCAGGTAGGCGGGGGCGGCGTAGAGGCCCACCGCCAGGGTCGCCAGGACCATCGCGCGGTAGCCGGTCTCCTCCGCACCGCCGAGCCGCAGGGCGAGGTCGATTCGGTTGGCCGCGAGGTCGAGGCGCGCGTCGGTGTTCAGCATCTCCACGGTGATCTGCGGATAGGCCGTCCGGAAGCTCGCGACGATCTCGGGCATCACCTCGATGCCGAAATCGATGGACGTCGTGATCCGCAGGTGGCCGGCCGGCACCGTGCGGGCGTCGCGGGCGGTCTCGGCGGCCTCGTCGAGGAGCGTCAGGCTTTCCTGGGCCTTGGCGTAGAAGGCGAGGCCCTCGGCGGTAGGCGAGACCGCCCGGGAGGTCCGCGCCATCAGCCGGGCGCCCAGCGCCCGCTCCAGACGGGAGATCCGCCGGCTGACGCTGCCCTTGGTCTCCCGCAGGCTGGCGGCGGCGGCCGTCACCGTGCCGAGGTCGACCACCGCGCAGAAGGCCCGCACGTCGTCGAGGCCGCCCTGGAAGGTTTCCGTTCTCGCAACCATGGGGTTCCGGATAACAGGCTCAACCGGGGCGGTGAACGGGGCTAGAGGGCTGCCGCGGCGCGTCGAAGCGCGCTCGACCGTCGGCCGCGTGTAGGAGACACCCGTGAAGTCGATTCTCGCCTCCGGCCTTCTGGCCCTGCTGATCGCCACCCCGGCGGTCACTCCGGTCCTCGCCCAGACCCCCCCGACCCGCGACCCGGCGCAGATCCAGGCCGGCACCTACGCGGTCGACCCCAACCACACCCAGGTCGGCTGGCGGGTCTCCCATATGGGCTTCTCGAACTACGCGGGCGGCTTCTCGGACGTGTCCGGCACATTGGAGCTGCAGCCGAAGAACCCGGCGGCCGCCAAGCTGTCGGTCAGGATCCCGGTGGCCTCGGTGGCGACCACCAGCGCCAAGCTCACCGACGAGCTCAAGGGCGACCAGTGGCTCGACGCCGCCAAGTTCCCCGCCATGACCTTCGTGTCCACCAAGATCACGCCCGAGGGCAAGGACCGCGCGAAGGTGACCGGCGACCTGACGCTCCACGGCGTGACCAAGCCGGTGACGCTGGACGTCACCCTGATGGGGGCCGGGGTGAATCCGCTCAACAAGAAGGTCACGGTCGGCTTCGAGGCCACCGGCACGCTCAAGCGCTCGGAATTCGGCGTGAAGACCTACGTACCGCTGATCGGCGACGAGCTGCACCTCACCATCGCGGGGGCGTTCGAGAAGCAGGAGTGAGGGCGGGCCGTGATCGCGGACGGGACGAAGCCTGTTCGATCCCACGCCCGTCAAGCGACGGGAATCCAAGCCTCTCCCTCATCCTGAAATGCCGGAGCGGAGCGAAGGCCTCGAAGGAGCCCTCCAGAGGTCGCGCAGCCGGCGGGAGCCCTCCTTCGAGGCTGCTGCGCAGCACCTCAGGATGCGGTCGCGGGTTGGACAAGCCCGATCGAACGGCCTGTCGGAGCCGCCCGATCGCGCATCCTGCGCCGCACCCTATCCCGGCCGGTCCTCCGATCCGGTGCCCAGCGCCCGCTGGACCATCACGCTGTCCGCCCAGTGGCCGTACTTGAACGCCACCGCCTTCAGGAAGCCGACCCGCTCGAACCCGCAGGCCTCGTGGAGGCGCAGCGAGGCCTCGTTCTCGGCGTCGATGTAGCCGATGATCTGCCGGTAGCCGCCGGCCGCGCAGGCCTCGATCAGGGCCGGCAGCAGCCGCCTTCCGATCCCGGCATGCAGGTGGTCGGGATGGACGTAGATCGAGTGCTTGAGCGTGTAGCGATAGGCCGGGCGCTTCCGGAACGGCACCGCGTAGGCGTAGCCCGCCACCGCCCCGGCGCGGTCCGCCACGAGGTGCGGCAGGCGCTTCTTGCGCATCGACTTGCGCCGCCGCTTCAGGTCGTCGGGGAGCAGGCGCGCCTCCTCGAAGGCGCCGACATCGCCCACGCCCTTGCCGATATGGTGCTCGTAGATCGCCACCATCGCCTCGACGTCGGCGTCCGAGGAGGCGCGGATGACGATGTCGGGGCAGGGCCGGGCCGCGACGGGGCCGGGGGTCTCGACCGCGATCCCCATCAGGCCCCCTCGCGCACCACGTAGGTGTGGAAGCGGATCCGCCCGTCCGGCTCCACCTCGCGGTAGACGCCCTGGATCTCGGCCTCGAAGCCGGGGAACAGGTTGGCCGAGGCCTCGAACATCTTGAAATAGTCGAGCATGGGCTTGGCCCGCTCGTCGAGCCGCTCGCCCGGCAGCACCGTGCCGATGCCCGGGGGATAGACCAGCATCAGCGTGGTGGCGATCCGCCCCTCGGCCTCGGCGATCGGCACGTAGTCGACCTTGTTGCGGGTCAGCATCTGGGCGGCCTTCTTGGGCGGCATCACCATCTCGGGCAGATGCTCCGGGGCGAACTGGCGCCGCTGCAGCGCCGAGGTGCCGGCCTCCCGGTGGAAGGCGTGGAACTCGCCGCAGAGGTCGCGCAGGCGCACGCCGCGGTAGCGGTTCGGCCGGCGATTGACGAATTCCGGCATGGCCTCCTCCAGCGGGACGTTGTCGTCGTGGAGCCGCTTGAAGGCGACGAGGCCCGAGATCAGCGTGCCGGCCTTGGAGGATTCGACTCCCGGGGTCAGCAGGAAGAGCAGCGAGTTCAGGTCGTTCTTCTCGGCGACGATCCGGTTCTCACGCAGGTATTGCGCCACGATCGGCGCCGGCACGCCGTGCTGCGCGTAGGCGCCGGTCTTCCGGTCGAAGCCCGGGGTCAGCACCGTGAGCTTGTTCGGGTCGGTGATGGCGTAGCCTGGCGCCACGTGGGTGAAGCCGTGCCAGCGCGCGCCGGGCTTCAACTCCCAGTGGCGGGGCGTGGCGGCGAGTTCGTCGGTCGGCACGCTCTCCCAGGGCACCTCGGCCCCGTCGGCGTTCCGGGTCACGTCCGGCACGAAGGGGTCGAAGAACCAGCGCCGGGCGGGGTCGCGCTCGTTCTCCTCGAATTCCCGCCGGATCGCCCGGACCTTCTTGCGCCACTCGATCCCGAGCCGGATCGTGTCGTCCCACAGGATCATGCCCGAGCGCCCCTTCATCATCTGGGCGCCGACGTCGAGGGAGGCGAACAGGGGATAGAAGGGTGACGTGGAGGCGTGGACCAGAAAGCTCTCGTTGAGCCGCTTGTGCTCGACCCGCCGGGTCTGGCCACGGATGTGCACGTCCCGGGTGTGGATCTGCGAGGCCTGGGAGAAGCTCGCGAGCTGCTTGTGGGTCGATTGCGTGGCGACGATGCCGGGCGAGGTCTCGTCGAGGCCGGTCAGCCCCATGGCGAAGCGGCGGGCGTAGAGCGGGTGGAACTTCATGAAGCCCGCCCAGGCCTCGTCGAACAGGATGTAGTCGCAGAGGTGGCCGATCTTCTCCAGGATCTCCTGGGCGTCGTAGATCGTGCCGTCGTAGGTGCATTGCTCGATCACCGCGACGCGGAACGGCCGCTCCCGCCGCCACGCCTCCGGGTCGGTCACGAGCGGGTTGCGGCGGATCTTCTCGCGGATCCGGGTCTCGTCGAGGGCCTCGTGGAAGATCGGCCCGATCAGCCCGTAGGCGTTGCGATCGGTTTCCAGAAAAATCGGGATGCCGCCGCCGAGGAACAGGGCGCCGTGATGGGCCGCCTTGTGGTTGTTGCGGTCGAACAGGACGAGGTCGTCCTCCGCCACCAGGGAGGACAGGACGATCTTGTTGGAGGCCGAGGTGCCGTTGAGGACGAAATAGGTCTTCTCCGCCCCGAAGATCCGGGCCGCCTCCTTCTGGGCCTTCAGGGCCGGGCCCTCATGGGTCAAGAGGTCGCCGAGATCGAGGACCGAGTTGTCGAGGTCGTCGCGGAAGATGGCCTCGCCGAGGTGTTCCACGAAGATCCGCCCGATCGGGGACCGGTTGTAGAAAATGCCGCCGTTGTGGCCCGGGCAGGTCCAGAGCTGGTTGCCCTTCTCGGCGTAGTCGACCAGCGCGCCGAAGAACGGGGTCTTCAACGTCTCGGCATATTGCGTGACCCGGCTGACGAGGCCGCGGGCGATGAATTCCGGCGTCTCCTCGGCGAGGAAGATGTAGCCGTCGATGAAGTCGAGCAGCTCGACCGGGATGTCCTCCAGCCGCTTGCGGCGGACCATGATGACGATCGGCATCTCCAGGCCGCGCTTCCTCATCATGTCGATGAGGGCGGCGGCCTTGCCGTCGAGGCCGCGCTTGCCCCAGTCGACCACGAGGCAGCCCACCGCCGCGTCGGTCTGAACCGCGATGGCCGCGTCCTCGACGCGCCGGGCGCGCACCACCTCGAAGCCGCGCTGCTCCACGGCCGCCACGATCTGGTTGACGCGCGCGCCTTCCAGATCGTCCGGATCGAAGGCCGGGGCGCACATCAGGACCGTGAAGCGACGGTGGAAGTCCATGGAGTCCTCTTGGCCGGAACGCAGCGGGTCGCTTTCCGGCCCGTCTGCGACGATTGCATGACACAGCGCGCGGCGGGCAGCCGGGGTGCGGACGAAAGGGCGTGATCCGCGGGGTCGAAGACGCTTGAACACCCCGCCCACCTGCACCCTCATCCTGAGGTGCTGCAGCGACGCGGAAGCCTGGAAGGAGGGGTCCAGAAAGTGCTGCGATGCCTGGAGCCTTCCGTCGAGGCCCGCTGGCGCGGGCACCTCAGGATGAGGGGGTCGTCGGGAAGCCGATCGCAGGGCGCCCGTCACACCCCGCGCCGCCGCTCCCAGACATCCGGATTGACCAGCCCGCCCGGCCGCCGGCCGGCCAGCACGTCGACCACGCGGGTCGCGGCGGTCTCGGCGGTGCGGATCAGGGCCGCCTCGGTGGAGCCGCCGACATGGGGTGTCAGGATCGCGCGCTCCTGGCGGGCGAGGGGATGCTCGGGGGGCAGCGGCTCCTGCGCGAAGACGTCGAGCCCGGCCCCCGCGATCGTGCCGGCCTCCAGGGCCTCGATCAGGGCGGCCTCGTCGATGAGGCCGCCGCGGCTGGTGTTGATCAGGAACGCCTCCCGCTTCATCCGGGCGAGCTGATCCCGGCCGATCAGCCCGCGGGTGCCCGGCGTCAGCGGCACGTGCAGGGAGACGATGTCGGCCTCGGCCAGGAGGGCGTCCACCGAGGCGGCCCGCAGAGCGCCGGCATTGGCGAAGTCGGCATCGGGACGGCTCGGCCCGTAGGCCAGGACCCGCAGGCCCAGGGCGGCGCCGAGCCGGGCGGTGGCCTGTCCGATTGCCCCAAAGCCGACGAGGCCCAGCGTCAGCCCGGCGAGCTCGACGAGGCGGGCGGTGAACTTGAAGCTGTCGTCGCCGCGTCGGACCGAGCGGTCGGCCCCGGGCAGGGCCTTGGCCAGGGCGAAGATCAGCGCGAGCGTCTGCTCGGCCACCGACACGGCATTGGCGCCCGGCGTGTTGACCACCACGATCCCGGCCCCGGTGGCCTCCGCCTTGGCCACGTGGTCGGTGCCGGTGCCGTGCACGCCGATCACCCGCAAGGCGGGGGCCGCCGCGATGGCGCGGGCCGGGAAGCCGGTGTTGCGGGTGATGACGGCGACGCAGCCGGCGACCTCGCGGGCCAGGGTCTCGGCGTCTGTGCCGCTGGCTGGGCGCGGCTCCAGCCCCGCGGCCCGCAGCCGGTCGAGACCCGCCGCGTGGATCGGCTGGACGATGAGGCACGGACCGGTGATCACGGGAGGGGAAGCCTCTGCAGGGGGGAGGATCGAGGGGCAAGCCGCTTGCCGCGACCCTCTTGGGCGCTCCGCGCCGCACTGGCAACCGCACGGTGCGTGGGTGAGGTCCGGCCGGGCTCGATCGGTGGCCCTCAGCGCGGCCTTGCATTGCGGCGGTCCAGCAGGCTGAAGCGGCGGTGCAGGCCCAATGTTTCCCGTGAAACATTGCGTTAACCCAGCGCGCCCGACGCCGAGCTCGTCCGCTTCCGCGATCCGCGACCGCGCCGCTGTTGCATCGGTACAGTCGCGACGCGATCCCCGGCGGGTTACCACCGGTCCGGCATGACCACATCGATTTGGCGCGATCGACGCAATGACCTGGCCCGGGCGCGGCTGGAGCGGGCTCGCCCGCCCGTCTTCCCGGGGGCGGTCCTGCAGCACGCCCTGGCACGGCCGCTGATCCCGCCGACGCCGCGGCTCGCGGTCGAGAGCTACTGGCGCAACCACATCCTACGGGCGGACCGGCTGGCGCGCGCCCTGGCGGCCCGCTCGGGAACGCCGGAGGGTTGGACGTGGCAGCTCGGCGCCGAGGGCCGGGCCGGGAGCTTCCGGATGCCGCCCGCGCCCTATCGCGACCCGGCCTTCGCCCGGGGGCGGGGCGCCTGCTGCATCTGCGGCCAGCCGGTCTACCGGTTCGGCTGGCACCGGGACCTGTGGCAGCGCGGTCAGCCGAACGCCAATGCCAGCTGGCATGCCGCCTGCGTCACGGCCTGGAAGTTCTGGATCGCCCCGCACGCGCAGGTGCGGATCCTCAAGCGCCGCCAGCACCACCGCTGTGCCACCTCCGGCAAGCGGCTGCTGCGCAGTGCCGAGGTCGACCACGCCCTGCCGCTCTACCGGGTCTGGCGGGAGCACCGCTTCGCGCCGTGGCCGGAGCTGCTCGGCTACTGGGGCGCGCCGAACCTGCAGGTGGTCAACCGCGCCGTCCACGTCGACAAGTGCCGGGACGAGGCGGCCGAGCGGTCCCAGACCCTGCGGCTGTCCCGGTTCCGCGTCGTGGAGGACGAATCCGGGTTCGAGGTCATCGAGGAGGCGTGAGCGGCCGGCTCAACCGCCCAGAGCCTCCAGGCCCCGGGACAAATCGGCGAGGAGATCGGCCTCGGCCTCGAGGCCGACGGACAGGCGCAGCAGCCCGTCGGTGATGCCCGCGATGGCGCGCGCCTCCGGATCCATGGCCGCGTGCGTCATGGTCGGCGGGTGCGCGACCAAGCTCTCGACGCCGCCGAGGGACTCGGCCAGCGTGAAGACCCGCAGGGCCTCCACGAAGCGCCGCACCGCGTCGCGCCCACCCGCCAGCTCGAAGCTCAGCATGGCGCCGAACCCGGCCTGCTGCGCCCGGGCCAGCGCGTGGCCCGGATGCGACGGCAGGCCCGGATAATGGACCCGGCTCACCGCCGGGTGCGCGTCCAGGAAGGCCGCCAGGGCTCCGGCATTCCGTTGCTGCTGCTCCACGCGCACGAACAGGGTGCGCAGGCCCCGCAGCGTCAGGTACGCGTCCAGCGGCGAGCCCGTGACGCCGATCGTGTTCGCCCAGGCGGCGAGATCCTCACCGACCGCCTTGTCGGCGGCGACCACGACGCCGCCGATGACGTCGGAATGGCCGTTGAGGAACTTGGTGGTGGAGTGCACCACGAGGTCGGCCCCCAGGGCGATCGGCTGCTGCAGGGCCGGCGACAGGAAGGTGTTGTCCACCACGGCGCGCGCGCCGACGGCCTTCGCGTCGGCGGTGATGCGCCGGACGTCCACCACCCGCATCAGCGGGTTGCTGGGCGTCTCGATGAGCACGACCTTGGGCCGCTCGGCCAGGGCCGCCGCCAGCGCTGCGGGGTCGGTCTGGTCGACGAAGGTCACCCGGTAATGGCCCCGGGCGCCGCGCATGCTGAGGAGGCGGTGGGTGCCGCCGTAGCAATCGTGCGGGGCGACCAGCAGGTCTCCCGGCCGCAGGCTCGACAGGGCGAGATCGAGGGCCGCCATGCCGCTGGCGACCATGACGGCCCGCGCGCCGCCTTCGAGCTTGGCGATCGTGTCGGCGAGCTGGTCGCGGGTCGGATTGCCGAGGCGCGAGTAATCGTAGGGCCCGGCCTGCTCGAAGGCCGGGAACTTGAAGGTGGTCGACAGGTGGATCGGCGCGATCACGGCGCCGAAGGCGGTGTCCTGCGCCACGCCGTTGGTCGCCGCGATCGTGCGGGCCGCGAATCCCTCTGCCATCGGCTGTCCCTTCCTGCGCCGTGTCCCGTGCCACCCGACGAGTCGGGTTGCGAGGCGCGTTCTTTATGCAGAACGGAACAGTCTTTCAAGAGAACGGAAGCGCCGGTCGCGGCGACGACGACGGGCCCCGTGCCGGTCAGGCAGCGAGGATGCCGGCCGCCGCACCGGACGGGTCGTCCTCCCGGGCCCCGGCAGGCCGCACCGCCTCCGCTTCCCGCACCATGGCCTCCGCGAGCAGCCGGGCTCGGCCGGCCCAGAGGTCGCGTTCCGCCGCCAATCCGTCGAGCCGGCTCTCCGCCGCCGCCAGGGCCACCTGCAGGTTGTCGATCTCCGCGCGCAACGCGCTGGTGCGCTGCCGCTCGCTCGCCAGCGCCGCCTTCAGCACGCACAGGGCGGCCTCGGCGGCGTCCTGCGGTGCCACAGACCGGCCGGTGGCAGCCGGCTCACGGCCCGCGACCGGCTTGGCCGGCGCGACGGCCGGCGGCGCGGCCTCCGGCCGGAGCTGCGCGATCGCGGCGCGCACCTGCACCACGTCGAGGCCGGACGCGTCCCGGGCCGGCTTGGCCGGCGCGGCCGCTTCCGCGGCCGGAAGACCCTCCTCCTCCATCACCAGCCCGTGCAGCATGGCGAAGACCTGGTCGCCGTCGAGGCGCGAGAGGTCGAACCCGCTCTCGGCGGCGAGGCTGCTGAACCGCGCCTGCCCCCGGGCGGACTGGCCCACGAACGCCATCGACCAGGTCGCGAAGCTGCGGCTCTCAGTCGGCCCGCACTGCAGGACCGTCACGTCGCCGTGGCGCAGGTCGCGCTGGATCCGCTCGAAGGTCGCCTCGACCCCGCGGCGCGGACCCTCCAGCACCTGCGCGAAGGCGCCAGTGTTGAACATCAGGGCACCGGTCACGCCGACCGCCCGGTTGTTCCGCTGCGAGGCGTCCAGGATCTGCCGGACGGCCGCCGACATCTCCGCTTCCGAGCCCTGGAGCAGATTCTTGCTGGCGTAGACGAGGCGGTAGAGGTCGCTCATGGCTGTGCGTCCGCGTGAGAGGGGGAAGATCAGGCCTGCGGGTAGGCGGCGAAGACGCGGGGGAGGTCCTCGGTGGGCAGCGGCTTGCTGATGAGGTAGCCCTGGACGTCGGTGCAGCCCTCCAGGCGGATCCGCTGCATCTGCTCGGCGGTCTCGACGCCCTCGGCGACCGTGGTCATGCCAAGGCTCTTCCCCAGGCCCGCGATGGCGCGGATGATCGCCTCGCCGTCCGGCTTGCTGGCCAGGTCCTTCACGAAGGAGCGGTCGATCTTGATCTTGTCGAAGGGGAACGAGCGCAGGTAGCTCAGCGACGAGTAGCCCGTGCCGAAATCGTCCATGGAGACGCGGACGCCGAGCTCCCGCAGCCGGTGGAGGGTCTGGAGCGTCCTAGTGTTCTCCTGCAGCAGCACGCCCTCGGTGATCTCCACCTCCAGCCGCCGGGCCGGCAGGCCGGAGGTGGCGAGCGCCGAGATGATCGTCTCCACGAGCCGGTCGCTCTTGAACTGCGCGGGCGAGACGTTCACCGCCACCGACATGTGGGCCGGCCAGGTCATGGCGTCGCGGCAGGCCTGCCGGATCACCCATTCGCCGATCGGGACGATCAGGCCGATCTCCTCGGCCAGCGGGATGAAGTCGAGGGGCGACACGAGGCCCCGGTCCGGGTGCCGCCAGCGGATCAGCGCCTCGCAGCCGATCAGCCGCTCGCTCTCCAGCTGCAGCTGCGGCTGGTAGTGCAGCTGGAACTCGCGGCGGGCCAGGGCCTGGCGCATGTCGAGTTCGAGCTTCCGGCGCGCCTGCATGCGCGCGTCCATCTCCGGCTCGAAGAACCGGTAGGTGCCACGCCCGTCGAGCTTGGCCCGGTAGAGGGCGAGGTCGGCGTTCTTCAGGAGCCGGTCGGCGTCGGTGCCGTCCTCCGGGGCGAGCGCCACGCCGACGCTGGCGCCGATCGTCAGGAGATGCCCCTCGACCATGTAGGTCCGGCCGATCAGGTCGACGACGCGGCGGGCCAGCGCCTGCGTGCCCGCCGCATCGCGGATGCCCGCCTGGAGGATGACGAACTCGTCCCCGCCGATCCGCGCCACCGTGTCGGTCGGCCGCACCGTGGAGCGCAGGCGGTCGGCGACCTTCTCCAGCAGGGCGTCGCCGACCGGATGGCCGAGCGTGTCGTTGACCGGCTTGAACCGGTCGAGATCGATCAGCAGCAGGGCGCAGGCCTCGCCGGTGCGGGCCAGCCGCGCCAGGGACTCGGCGAGACGCTCGCGCAGGAGCAGGCGGTTCGGCAGGCCCGTCAGGGGATCGAGGCGCGCCATCTCGTCGGCGCGGGCCTCGGTGGCCTTGCGGGTGCTGACATCCTCCAGCGTCACGACCCAGCCGCCGCCCGCGACGGGGTGGAGCTCCGCCTGGACCGTGTGATCCGCCCGCCGCAGCTCGAACACGGTGGGCTGGCGCCGTTCGAGCGCGAGGCGGACGGCGCGCATCGCCGCGCGCCGGTCCTGCGCGGCTCCGCCCCGCAGGGCGCCGAGCAGCCGCATCGCCGACGCGTCGGCCGGCAGCGACACGTTCAGACGACCCAGGAGATCACGCGCCGGGGCGCTGGCCGCGACCATCGCGCCCGCGCCATCGATCATCAGCAGGCCTTGCCGGACCGCGTCCAGATAGGGGACGAGACCGTCGCGGCGCGCCGGCTCCGGGGCCGGATCAAGGTCCGGCCGGATCGGACGCGTCGCCGCGCGGCTCACCGCGAGGACGGGCTGGAGATCTGTGCGCATGCACCGGGCCTCGGCGAGGGCTGCCGCGCGGGAACCGGCGGCAGGAAAACCCGGCTGATCTAGGCCGAGATGTCCTAACTTCCGGTTTAGTTTCGGAAAATCGCGACGTTGACCTAGGTTAGGAAGCTAAAGCTCCGGTATTGATCGGAGTATCCGGAATGTCCCCGCGCATGGTGAGCCGGAATGTGCCGGATCATCCGCGCCGTCGCGCCGGACCGGAAGGCCGAAGCCGATGCAGCAGCCTCGCGCGCCGCGCAGATCGGCACCGGATCGCCTTGCCCTCATGCGGGGAGCCTCGTCGGCGCGCGAGGCCGGAGGCGTGCGCCACGGGCTTGGCCGTCCTGCGTGCGGCCTCTTGCGTCTCGCGGCCGGCACCACTAAATCCGCCTTACCGGTCGCGATGGTACGCCATCCGCCGGAACTTCCAGCAGCATCACCGGCCGGCGTGGATCCCTCGGGGTCGGGACGCTGTCGGGTGCGAGCCAAGGCTCGGCCCGGATCCGGCGACTGCAGGAGCGTCCATCGTCAAGCGCCGCACCGAAGGGCTTCCGGGCCCTTTCGCGCGGCGCTGTTTCGGCGGAGGCACCGGAGACCGGCCCGGCCGGTTCGGTTCCTTCGCCGGGAAAAAGGCGGTTGACAGGCAAGTCCGGGGCGGCCTATACGGCGCCTCCCGACGCGGTCCGGAAGAAAAACGGACCGGGTTGGACGGGCTTACCGAGGTTTAGAAAAGTAGATCTGGCGAAAGCCAAGGTGCTTGACTTCTCCTCGAAAGGTAATTACGAAAGTGATTACTGATCTTTGACAAGTTGTGAATGAGGAAGGGAGACGCGGGCGGCGTTTGTCCTTGCGGCCGGGTCTTAGGACCTGGCGTGAGTAGACTTGTGC